>JALAGK010000187.1 GCA_022712475.1 Enterobacteriaceae bacterium | reverse complement strand
GCGCGGGTGGTATCAACCAGTTCAGCATCATCTACCGTCTGCCAGATAAGCCCCCAACGCTCCGCCTGCTCAGCGCTGAGTTTGTCACCCAGTAGCGCCAGCCCCATTGCCCGGGCGCGCCCCGCGACACGGGGTAAAAACCAGGTGCCACCACAGTCGGGCACCAGCCCAAGCTTGCTAAAAGCCATCACAAAGCTTGCCGAGCGCGCCGCGATCACCATGTCGCAACCCAGCGCCAGCGTCGCCCCGGCACCGGCCGCTACGCCGTTTACTGCCGCAATGACCGGCTTATCAAGACGCGCCAGTTTTTTCACTAACGGGTTATAGAAGGTCTCAACCGAGTAACCGAGATCGGGCGGGCCGGCTTCAGGGTCAACGTTACGATCGTTAAGATCCTGGCCTGCACAAAAAGCGCGCCCGGCACCGGTTAACAGCAGGCAGCGGATCTCATCATCGCGCTCGGCACGTGTCAGGTGTTCTGCAAGCTCGCGGTGCATCGCGTCGTTAAAGCTGTTCAGCCGCTCGGGGCGGTTAAACGTCAGGGTCATTACGCCCTGCTGGATGTCGCACAGTATCAGAGAGTCCACGGTCAGCGTCCTGTAAAGTCGGGAGAGCGTTTTTCAAGAAAAGCGTTAATGCCTTCCTGGCGGTCTTCGGTCGCGGCCAGCAACGTAAATAACTGGCGTTCAATGGCAAGCCCCTGGCTTAAGCCTACGTCCTGGCCTTGACGCAGCGCCTGTTTTGCCGCCTGAAGCGCCAGCGGCGCACGGCAGGCAAGCGTTGCCGCCAGCTTTTGCGCATATTCGAGCGTCAGCTCTGTGTGACAAACCTGTGCCACTATGCCTGCCTGCTGGGCGCGTCTGGCGTCAATCGGCTCGCCGCTAAGCACCATCTGCGCCGTCAGCGCTTTCCCGGCGCAGCGCAACAGCCGCTGGATACCGCCCGCGCCGGGCATAATCCCAAGCGTGATTTCTGGCAGACCGAAACGCGCGTCTTCCCCGGCAAAGACGATATCGCTCAGGAGCGCCAACTCACACCCTGCGCCTAACGCATAACCGTTGACAGCGGTGATGAGCGGTTTAGGAAAGCGTTCAATACGCGCCCATAGCTGCGGGCGCGGGTCGTTAAGCGTGGCGACCATATCGCGCTGCGCCATTTCCTTAAGGTCTGCTCCGGCAGCAAAGCCACGTCCGGCACCAGTTAGCACGACAGCGCCTATCTGCGCGTCGTCCTGCGCCTGCTCAAGCTCTTCCGCCAGTTGTTCAAGCAGCGCGTTATTAAGCGCGTTACGCGCCTGTGGACGGTTGAGCGTTAGCGTCAACACCCGACCGTGGCGTTCACTCAGCAGTTGCGCCATACGGCCCCCTTAAACATCAAAATCCAACACCAGCCCATTGCCCTTCGGCAATGCCTGGCAACTGAGAATGTAGCCTGCGGCAATCTGGTCGGCCTCAAGGCTATAGTTGATGGCCATCTCTGCTTCACCGCTCACCACCCGGCACTTGCAGGTAGCACACACGCCGCCTTTACAGGCAAACGGCAGATCCGCCCCCTGGCGCAAGGCTGCGTCGAGCACGCTTTCATCACCTTCTTCAAGCACAATCTGGCGCTCGTGGCCGTCGTGGCGCAGCGTAACCGTGCGTCCTGCCGCCTGCGCACGCGCGGCGTGATTTGACGTGCTGTCCGGTGTGTTGAAGTGCTCCACACCGATTTTGCCGCCATCCAGTCCCAGGCTTATTAGCGCAGTCTGGGTCTCCTGCATCATCGCCTGCGGTCCGCAGATAAACGCACGGTCAAAGCCTGTGAAATCAATTAACGTATCACCCAGGGCATGCAACTTTGCGCCATCCAGGCGACCGTGGAACAGTTCGCTTTCTGTCTGTTCCTGGCTGAACAGATAAATCAGTTGCAGGCGCTGCGGCCAGCGGTCTTTCATGTCAGCCAGCGCCTGGCGAAACATCATGCTGCGTGAGCTACGGTTGCCGTAAATCAGCGTGAACTGGCTTTGCGGCTCAGCGCTGAGTGTGGCTTCGATAATCGCCAGCATAGGCGTAATGCCGGAGCCTGCCGCCAGTGCCAGATAGCTGCCACTGTGGTTTGCGTTCGGTGCATAACCAAACGTACCCTGCGGCACCATCACCTCCAGCTCCATGCCCGCACGCAGTTCGCGCAGCGCGTACTGCGAGAAACGGCCATTGGCAATGCCTTTCACTGCCACGCTAATTTCACCGTCGCGCCCGGCGCGGCAGATGGAGTAACAACGGCGGATGTCTTCATTACCAATGCGGGTTTTCAGGGTCAGGTGCTGGCCTGGCCGCCAGACAAACTGCTCAGCTAGCGCCACCGGTACACTAAAGGTGATTTCTACCGAGTCTGCCGTTTCCGGCTCAATTTTCGCCACTTTCAGGGCGTGAAAGGTTGTCATGGCCACCTCAGATACATTTGAAATAGTCGAACGGCTCACGGCAGCTTTCGCAACGCCACAGCGCCTTGCAGGCAGTGGAGCCAAATTCGCTGATTAGCGTGGTGCGCTGGCTACCACATCGCGGGCACTCAACATGCTCCGGCAGCTCGGCACTGCAGCTGTGACCCACCGGCGGGCTAATGCCGTACTCGCGCAACCGCACTTTGGCCTCATCGCTCATCCAGGCAGTCGTCCACGCTGGATGTAGCTGCACGCTGACGCGTACCGGCGTATAACCGTGCGCGGTCATCGTGTCGTGAATCGCTTTTTGCAAAAACGCCGTCGCCGGGCAGCCGGACCACGTCGGCGTGAAACCGATGTGCCAGCCGTCGTCGTCGTGTTCGACGCTGCGTACCATCCCTAAATCTGTGAGCGTCAGTACCGGAATTTCCGGGTCGCTGATGGTTGCCATCAGTTTCCATACGGCACGCAACTGCGCTGGCATCACGGTTAGCGTCTGGTCCATTGCCTCTCCTTACCAGCTAAGCCCTGGAAAACTGCGCGCCAGATATTGCATTTCGGCAAGCAGTGGCCCCAGGTGCTCGGTATGGTGCCCGTTACGCCCACCGGTACGGTATGGCGTATCCTGGGGCGTCTGCAGACTGGCCTCGCGCAATCCGGCGTCTACTTCCTGCTGCCAGGCCGCACGCAGGGTACGCGGATCAACGGCAATACCCTCCTGGGCGAGGCTGATGTCCAGCTCGTCGGCGTCAAACAGCTCAGCGGTAAAACGCCAGAGATTGTCCAGCGCCTGCTGCATTTTTTGGTGTGATAAATCGGTACCATTACCCAGGCGCACCAGCCAACCGCGACTAAAGCGCAGGTGATAACGCGCTTCTTTAACCGCTTTCGCGGCAATGGCTGCAAGCGTGGCATCACGACTTTCCACCAGGTGGCTGAACAGCGCAACGTGCCAGGCGTCCATCAGATACTGGCGCACCAGCGTGTCGCTGAACTCCCCGTTTGGCTGCTCGGTCAGCAGCAGATTGCTGTATTCACGTTCATCACGCTGATACGCCAGCGTATCTTCACTGCCCGCGCCCTGAAGCTCGGCGGCGTAAGTCAGAAAGTTGCGCCCCTGCCCCAACAGATCCAGGCCAATATTCGCCAGCGCCAGATCGATTTCCAGCTCCGGCGCATGGCCACTGTAGCGGTTCAGGAAAAGCGCGACTCTGATCCAAAAAAGATGCGACACGGCAATTTGTCGCATTTTAACTGAACTACACCACCTCCGGCTTAGGGTATGGCTGAATCTTAAACAGCTTTGTGTTTAGACGCCGCTTTGCACGCTTATCCAGAAACCTTACATATCTAAACTGTTTAAACCGATGTACCACCGCCCGCTCATGATTTGCCCTCAGATGTCTCCCTCGCTCACCAGACCGGCCCACCGCATTCATAATTAGTTCGTGATACCACTCGCCGTCCAGCTCATAAAATTTAGTGTAATGACTACCTATAAAATCAAAATTAGAGGCCTGGTAAACCACACCTGCACGCCCGCAGCGCTCATCTGCGAATGACTGCACCCATTGAACTGACGGATGTAACTGTCGTATGG
>JALAGK010000186.1 GCA_022712475.1 Enterobacteriaceae bacterium | reverse complement strand
ACCTATAATTAATTGCTACTAAAAAACACTGAGTGTAATGAATAATGGAAAGTAAAAAACCGCAGTCTCGCGTCATTGTGGCGCTTTCAGCGCTATTTGCGCTGCTGACAGGACTCTATCTTTTGGTGGGCGGTATCTGGCTCGTCGCCGTTGGCGGCTCGTGGTATTACCCGCTGGCCGGTATCGTAATGCTGATTACCGCCTGGCTGCTGTGGCGCAGACGCGCCGCCGCGCTATGGCTTTATGCCGCCCTGCTATTGTGCACCATGCTCTGGGGCATCTGGGAAGTCGGCTTCGACTTCTGGGCGCTAACACCGCGCTGCGACGTGCTGGTGTTCTTTGGTGTCTGGCTGCTGCTGCCGTTCGTCTGGCGCAAACTTGCCCCGTCGCGTGCCGCCGTGCCGTCACTGCTGATGTCACTGCTGATTACCGCCGCTATCCTGGTGTGGGCGGGCTTTAACGACCCGCAGGAAATCAACGGAACTCTCCCCACTGACGTTACCGCCAGCACAGCCGCAGAAGGTGTCGCCGACGCTGACTGGCCCGCCTACGCGCGCACCCAGGAAGGCCAGCGTTTCTCACCGCTTAAGCAAATTACTGCCGATAACGTTCACAAGCTGAAAGAAGCCTGGGTTTTCCGCACCGGCGATCTGCGTTTACCGACCGATCCGGGTGAAATCACCAACGAAGTAACGCCAATTAAAGTGGGCGACACGCTGTATCTGTGCACCGCACACCAGCGCCTGTTTGCGCTTGATGCCGCCAGCGGTAAAGAAAAGTGGCACTTTGACCCGCAGTTGAAAACCGATCCGTCGTTCCAGCACGTTACCTGTCGCGGCGTGTCTTATCATGAAGCCCGCGCAGACATTGCCAGCCCGAACGTGGTGGCAGACTGCCCGCGCCGAATTATTCTGCCGGTCAACGATGGCCGCCTGTTTGCCATCAACGCCGACAACGGCAAGCTGTGTGAAAGCTTTGCCAATAAAGGCATTCTGAACCTGCAAACCAACATGCCGGTTACCACGCCGGGCATGTATGAACCAACCTCGCCGCCGGTGGTGACCGACAGCGTGATTGTCATTGCCGGTGCCGTGACGGATAACTTCTCCACCCGTGAGCCCTCTGGCGTGATTCGTGGTTTTGATGTCAACAGCGGCAAGCTGCTGTGGGCGTTCGACCCGGGTGCTAAAGACCCGAATGCCATTCCGGCAGACGAACATCACTTCACCCCCAACTCGCCCAACTCCTGGGCGCCGGCGGTATACGATGCGAAGCTTGATTTAGTGTATCTGCCAATGGGCGTGACGACGCCGGACATCTGGGGCGGCAACCGCACGCCGGAGCAGGAGCGTTACGCAAGCTCAGTCGTCGCACTCAATGCCTCAACCGGTAAGCTCGCCTGGTCTTATCAGACCGTGCACCATGACCTGTGGGATATGGATTTACCGTCCCAGCCAACACTTGCCGACATTACCGATAAAGACGGTAACACCGTGCCGGTCATTTACGCCCCGGCAAAAACCGGCAACCTGTTTGTACTGGACCGCCGCACCGGCAAGCCTGTTGTTCCGGCACCGGAGCGCCCGGTGCCGCAGGGCGCTGCAAAAGGCGACTGGCTGTCACCAACGCAGCCCTTCTCAGAACTCACTTTCCGCCCGGAGAAAAAGCTGACCGGCGCGGATATGTGGGGCGCCACCATGTACGACCAGCTGGTCTGTCGTGTGATTTTCCAGGGCCTGCGCTATGAAGGCACCTTCACGCCGCCGTCTGAACAGGGCACGCTGGTGTTCCCAGGCAACCTCGGCATGTTCGAATGGGGTGGTATCTCGGTCGATCCGAATCGTCAGGTCGCTATTGCTAACCCAATGGCGCTGCCGTTTGTCTCTAAACTGATGCCACGCGGACCGGGCAACCCGATGGAGCCGCCTGAAGGGGCGAAAGGCTCAGGTACTGAAGCCGGTATTCAGCCGCAGTATGGCGTGCCGTTTGGCGTCACGCTCAATCCGTTCCTGTCACCGTTCGGCCTGCCGTGCAAACAACCGGCCTGGGGCTATATCTCCGGTATCGACCTCAAAACGCATCAGATTGTCTGGAAAAAACGTATCGGTACACCGCGCGACAGTATGCCGTTCCCGATGCCCTTCCCGGTACCGTTTAACATGGGGATGCCAATGCTGGGTGGCCCGATTTCCACCGCAGGCAACGTCCTGTTTATTGGCGCAACCGCCGATAACTACATCCGCGCCTACAACATGACCAACGGTGAGAAACTGTGGCAGGCACGCCTGCCCGCTGGCGGCCAGGCCACACCGATGACCTATGAAGCCAACGGCAAACAGTACGTAGTGATTGCCGCAGGCGGCCACGGCTAGTTTGGTACGAAACTGGGCGACTATATCGTTGCTTACGCGCTGCCAGATGAGCAGTAACCGGCCCGCCATCACTGAATGGCCCAATAAAGTTGGCTAATTCATCGTAAGCCACTCTCGAAGCCTGAATGCGGATGCTACCGCACTCAGGTTTCTGTTTTTATGTTTCTGTTTTTATGGCAGGCTTAGCGTGTTTTCTTTCAGATGAACCTTCGCGCTCCTGCCTGTACCCATCGAGTTTAAAACCATCCTGACGGAAACGGGAGGTGTACTGCCTGCGGGCCTTTCGTTGGATAGCGCTGATTTTCAGCTATGAGTTGCTGTTTTACATCAGCATTTGCTCAGTTAGCCGCAAGGCTACTTTTCATAAGCAAAATAATGCCTGCCAGGTCTCCTGCTTTTCCCCTCAAAAAGCGAACCGCTTCACACCGTGTCGTTTGTAATCGTTGCCGTTCCGGGTATCATTTTGCGAACTGTATTCCAAAACTGCATTAACGCCTGCGTGAATTTACGCGATGGCGGCGATCTCGTCCGAGGATTTTCATGAACAACGCTGAACAACAGTTTCTTAATGAGCTGGATAACAAATTCTGGAAGGCTGCTGACAAGCTGCGTGCCAATATGGATGCCGCCAACTACAAGCATGTAGTGCTGGGGCTTATCTTCCTGAAGTATGTGTCCGATGCCTTTGAGGCGCGCCAGCAGGAGCTGCTCACACTGTTTCGCGATGTTGGCAACCCGGACAATATCTATGCCATGCCCCGCGAAGGTTACGACTCCGACGAGGACTACGCCCAGGCGCTTCAGGACGAGCTGGAGGTAGAAGATTACTACACCGAGAAAAACGTCTTTTGGGTACCCAAAGCCGCGCGCTGGGAAACGCTGAAAAACAAAGCCATGCTGCCGACCGGCACTGTGTGTGGGTTGATGAAACCACCGGGCAGGACGTCAAGCTGCGCTCCGTCTCCTGGCTTGTGGACAACGCGCTGGATGAGATTGAAAAAACCAACCCTAAACTTAAAGGCATTCTGAACCGTATCAGCCAGTACCAGTTGGGCAACGACGTGCTGACCGGGCTGATTAACACCTTTTCTGACGCCAACTTCAGCAACCCGGAATATAACGGCGAGAAGCTGAGCTTAAAAAGCAAAGATATCCTCGGCCACGTTTACGAATATTTCCTCGGTCAGTTCGCGCTGGCAGAAGGCAAGCAAGGCGGCCAGTACTACACGCCAAAAAGCATCGTCACCCTGATTGTTGAAATGCTGCAACCGTACAACGGGCGTGTATACGATCCGGCGATGGGTTCCGGCGGGTTCTTTGTCTCCAGCGACCGCTTTATTGAAGAGCACGCAGGAGAGAAAAAGTACAACGCCGCCGAGCAGAAGCGCAATATCTCGGTCTACGGCCAGGAGTCGAATCCCACCACCTGGAAGCTGGCGGCGATGAACATGGCGATTCGCGGCATCGACTTTAACTTCGGCAGCAAAAACGCCGATACTCTGCTGGACGACCAGCATCCGGATCTGCGTGCCGACTTCGTGATGGCTAACCCGCCATTCAATATGAAGGAGTGGTGGAGCGCGAAGCTTGAGAACGACGTGCGCTGGAAGTACGGCACACCGCCGCAGGGCAACGCCAACTTCGCCTGGATGCAGCATATGCTCCACCACCTAGCGCCGAAAGGCTCTATGGCGCTGCTGCTTGCTAACGGCTCGATGAGCTCCAACACCAACAACGAAGGCGAGATTCGCCGCAACCTGATTGAAGCGGACCTGGTGGAATGCATGGTGGCGTTACCGGGGCAACTTTTTACCAACACCCAAATACCGGCCTGTATCTGGCTATTGACCAAAGACAAATCCGGCGGCAACGGCAAAGCGCACCGCAAAGGCGAAGTGCTGTTTATCGACGCCCGCCAGATTGGCTTTATGAAAGACCGCGTGCTGCGTGATTTTACGCGTGAGGATATCGCGAAAATTGCCGAGACCTTCCACGCCTGGCAGGCGGATAAGGGTTACGAAGACGAAGCCGGGTTCTGCTTCTCGGCAACGCTGGACGATATCCAGAAAAATGATTTTGTACTGACGCCGGGGCGCTATGTCGGTGCAGCCGAGCAGGAAGAAGACGATGAGCCGTTTGCCGAGAAGATGGCGCGACTGACGGCGCAGCTTAAAGAACAGCTGGAAGAGAGTGCGAAGCTGGAAGCGCAGATT
>JALAGK010000185.1 GCA_022712475.1 Enterobacteriaceae bacterium | reverse complement strand
GTTAAATAACACACTTTATGGAATATATTACACTGTCGTTTCTTTTCGCTGGCGCACATTTCCATATACTCAAAAGTCAAACACGTTTTCTTACACCTATATACATAAGCTAAAACGAATGCGGCAAGGAATGTCGCATCGGCCTATAACAGGAATGACAGGAGCCAGGAATGACAACACAGCAATGCTCTTCCAACCGACTGCTTGCGCGCCTTGCGCGCGGTAGTCTGGTCAAACAAATCCTCATCGGCCTGGTACTGGGCATCTTGCTCGCACTGGTCTCTAAAGATGCGGCAGTTGCCGTTGGTCTGCTCGGGACGCTGTTTGTTGGCGCGCTCAAGGCAGTCGCACCGGTGCTGGTTCTGATGCTGGTCATGGCGTCTATCGCCAACCATCGTCAGGGGCAAAAAACCAACATCCGCCCCATTCTGGTGCTTTATCTGTTCGGCACCTTCTCTGCGGCACTGACTGCCGTGGTATTCAGTTTTGCCTTCCCCTCCACATTGAGCCTTGTGACGGGCGCTACTGATATTACGCCGCCTTCCGGCATTGTTGAGGTGATGAAAGGGCTGCTCCTGAGCACAGTTGCCAACCCGTTCCACGCGCTGATTAAAGCTAACTACAGTGGTATACTGGTCTGGGCAGTCGGTCTTGGCTTTGCATTGCGTCATGCCAATGAATCCACCAAAAACGTGGTGAACGACTTTTCTGAAGCAGTGACGTTCCTCGTCAAAGTGGTGATTCGCTTTGCGCCAGTCGGCATATTCGGCCTGGTGGCCTCCACGCTGGCTGAAACCGGTTTTGGTACGCTATTGGGCTACGCGCAACTGCTTGTGGTGCTTGTTGGCTGTATGCTGGTAGTTGCCCTGGTGCTTAACCCGCTGCTGGTATGGTGGCAAATTCGCCGTAACCCCTATCCGCTGGTGCTGATGTGCTTGCGTGAAAGCGGCGTAACCGCATTCTTTACTCGCAGTTCAGCTGCCAATATTCCGGTTAACATGAATATGTGCGAGAAGTTGAAACTGAATCCAGACACCTATTCGGTCTCCATCCCGTTAGGTGCGACTATTAACATGGCCGGTGCTGCCATTACTATCACCGTGCTGACACTGGCTGCGGTTCACACGCTGGGCGTACCGGTTGATTTGCCAACGGCTCTGCTGCTGAGCGTGGTCGCAGCCCTGTGCGCCTGCGGCGCCTCTGGCGTAGCGGGCGGTTCGCTGCTGCTAATTCCGCTGGCGTGCAGCATGTTTGGTATCCCAAATGAAATCGCCATGCAGGTTGTGGCAGTAGGCTTTATCATCGGCGTCTTGCAGGACTCCTGCGAAACTGCGCTTAACTCCTCCACCGACGTGCTGTTCACCGCCGCCGTGTGCCTGGCTGAAGAAGAGCGCCCGACGAAGACAGCTGTTGGCAGCTAGTTGCCAACGTAAAAACCCTTTATCCCGCCCCTGCTTTTGCAGGGGCGTTTTTAGTAGCAGTACTCAGGCTCTGTGGTTAACGTTTCTCTTGCAGCGCTGGCCGCTGTTGTGAAAAATGTGGGCTCAGCAAGCACACAATCCGTAGTCGCAAAAACAGCATGAACATGTCGATTGCGCACCGCGGATGTCAGGTTAACCATAACGATAACATTCTCAACACCCTGAGGCGCAAGGCCCGTCACGCCGCTACGCCTGCCATGTAGCAGCACCTGGCACACGCCAGGCAAATAGTATTTAGCCAAACCAGAGATGATGCTGAGTGTAATGCTGACCGCTTTTTGTTTGCCGAAACCCCGGTCGTGCCCCATGACTCCGAGGCCAGTACACATAAACAGCCCCCCGCCAACAGGTCAGTAAACCATGTGTAGTGTCAGTGTATGTAAATAGCCTCGCCTCCGGCGCGGCGCACAAGCAAAATCATCCCGCAACAAAACACAATTATTGTGACGCATGCCGTAGAGCTTTGTTACAATTAGATGCATTACTGGTAGATCTCCCTGAACCGGGTATCTGGTTCATCACCAGCCCCGGTTGGCGTACCCAACAATACGGCTTGCCGTGCATCAACAAAGCGCCATACCGGTAGCCGCATTATCCCCTGTTTCACCGCGCCCTGCGGTTGGTTTACCCGATGTGCCCAGGAAAAATGAATGGAACTTTTGACGCAACTGCTTAGCGCTCTTTGGAGCCAGGATTTTGAAACGCTCGCCAATCCCGCCATGATCGGGATGCTGTACTTTGTGCTGTTCATGATCCTGTTTCTTGAAAATGGCCTGCTGCCCGCTGCCTTCCTGCCTGGCGATAGCCTGCTGGTCCTGGTTGGCGTGCTGATTTCTAAAGGCGCGCTGGGTTTTCCGCAGACCGTGATATTGCTCACGATTGCCGCCAGTCTGGGCTGCTGGTTAAGCTATATTCAGGGGCGCTGGCTGGGTAATACGCGAACCGTGCAAAAATGGCTATCTCACCTTCCGGCTCATTATCACCAGCGTGCACACCATTTGTTCCATAAACACGGCTTATCCGCACTCCTGATTGCCCGTTTTATTGCATTTGTTCGTACATTGCTGCCAACCATCGCCGGGATCTCAGGCCTGAGTAACACGCGCTTTCAGTTTTTTAACTGGATGAGCGGCCTGCTGTGGATTTTGATTCTGACGACCCTCGGCTACGTACTGGGTAAAACACCGGTCTTCCTTAAGTATGAAGATGAGTTGATGGCCGGACTGATGCTGCTTCCGGTGTGCCTGCTGGTCTTTGGCCTGGTTGGCTCACTGGTGGTATTGTGGAAAAAGAAACACGCGAACCGGGGATAATGAGCATCATGCGCTTTCCGCACATCCTGCGTAATATCATTCTGACAGCGCTTCTGGCGCTGACTGCGTTGCTGGCCTGGACGGCCCTGCAACGCCCGGAATCGACGCTGGAAATCCGCGCTACGCGGGCGGGAGTCAGTTCCCCGGACGGTTTCTTCGTCTGGCACCATCTTGATGCCAACGGCATTCCTTTCAAAAGTATTACGCCTCAGGGCAACGGGTTGGTGATCAAGTTTGACTCCAGCGCCCAGAGCAACGCTGCACGCGAAGTCCTTAACCGAACCCTCCCACAGGGCTACATCATTGCCCAACAAGAAGAAAACAGCGCGACCCTCTCGCTTATCTCTCGCCTGCGCAATGAACGCGATCACCTCGGATAACCCTTCCTTTCCCTGAATTGTTTCAGTCTCTTCTTGGGTTTTTATTTGAATCGGCTATTCTAAAGGACATCTGGATTCACATGATGCCAGATAACCATTGGAAAATACGGCCATTTACGCCGTAAACACAACAGGAAGCCCTCTGATGAAAAGCCGTATCGCTCTGGCAATCGTCCTCTTTTCTTTCTCTGCCACGACGCTGGCTGCTATGTCTCACTGCGAACGAAAAGAACAAAATATTAAGCGTCAACTTCAGTATGCACAACTGCATGGCAACAGCTATCGCATTGCCGGGCTGGATAGGGCGCTGCAAAAAGTGCGCACCTACTGCACAGATGAAAACGCACTCGCCGATTATCGTCAAGATATTGCAGACAAGCGGGAAGATGTCGCAGAACGTCGCCAGGAACTGGCTGAAGCAAAAGCTATAGGTAATGCGAAAAAGATAGCCAAACGCGAGCGTAAACTCGCCGAAGCAGAGCTGGAATTAAAAGAATTAGAAGCCCTGAACGACTAAAACAGAACCTTAACCAGCAAGAGAAAATAACAATGGCAAAAGAACACCATTGCCTGATGTGATGAGATGAAATCTTTCGCAAATGTCCCTGAAGAAGTATTCGGTAACTCCTGCGACAGCCCCAAAAGCGCAACCATCTCGGATAACTCTCTCTTTTCCTGAATTGTTTCAGTCTCTTTTGGGTTTTTATCCGAATCGGCTATGCTTAACGGTATCTGGCATCTCACGGCACCGGACAATCACTGGAAAATACGGCCATTTGCGCCGTAAACACAAAAGGAAGTTCTCTTATGAAAAACCGTATCGCTCTGGCAATCGTAATCTTTTCTCTTTCCGCCGCCGCGCAGGCTGCGACGACTCTTTGTGAGCAGAAAGCGAAAAGCATTGAAACCCGACTCTTTTTCGCTCAGAAACACAGCAACAGTACTGAGGTTGCCGGGCTGGAAAAAGCGCTCAAGGAAGTGCGCAGCAACTGTAACGATGCAGACCTGGTAGCCGAACACCAGAAAAAAAATGAGGAAAAACGCGAAGAGTTTGATGAACTACTTCAGGAACTGGCGGAAGCGCAGGCCAAAGGAGATGCGAGCAAGAATGCTAAACGAGAGCGCAAGCTTGCTATAGAAGAAGAGCAAT
>JALAGK010000184.1 GCA_022712475.1 Enterobacteriaceae bacterium | reverse complement strand
CGGGAGTTTGGGATAACCGTTCTACATCATGAAGAAACCCTCTGGCGGACGCAGGAGCATCACCATTGCCGTAGGTGGCGGTGAGAATAAGAAAACGTTGCGCCAGAGAATATCGTGCCGGTTTGAAACCTGTCATCGCCGTAATATGTACAGCCTGTCCGGCATCACGCAACGCGTTTGCCAGTGTTGCCGCAAATTCCCAGGTAGTCCCACTTTCAGAACCAACGAGGATTACCGTATGAGCTTGCGCAGCTTTAGCATTGTTCTTGCGCACGTTGGGCCGCCGCCGATTTGCCAGCCAAATCAGGCTACCGGTGACCATCATGACAGGAACACCTAATGCCATCACACCCAGAATAAGCCCTATTAAGACAGTACCTCTGCCAGTGTGCAGCATTTTTATTGTCTCTGAGAGGTGTTCTTGAGGACTACGTGTTTGCCATTTCAGCATCACGCCTGTGCCTTGATCGACATACCCTGTTCCGCGTTCAGTCGTGATTGTGTACATATCTTGTACATCACCGGGAGCCGGAAATGTGAGCTCACGCAGCATCGCTGCCGGTATAGCCTGTAAGGCGTCAAGCTCAGAAAGATTGCGCCCTGTCAGACCACTGACATGGGGGGGCTCAACGCTGGCCGTTTGTGTATCGATTAAGTCAAATGTTTCAGCCGCCATCCAAAGCCCGGTGAGTGAAGACAAGAAAAGACCCAGTACGGTGATACGCGCGATTTCGCTATGCAGGCGCCCTGCTCCTGAACCCGGTAGCCGAGAAAACCACCGTAGCCAGCCCCCAGTGCGTCTGGCAATCATCACACATCCTGTGATTGCCAGTAACAGCATGGCAAGTGCACCCGCAATAACCACTAAGCGCCCGGCATCGTCCAGGAAAACCGAACGATGTAACGCAGTTAACCAGCGTCGCGGTGAATCTGGCTCGACTCGGGCGATGTCGTAACCCGTCGCAGGGTCAATGATTGCTGAACCAGGTCGTCCCCCATCAAACCACCGGGCAATAATGTGGCCAGAGGACTGGCGTTTTATTTGTTCAACACCCGGGTGAGAGGCCCGGACCTTTGCAGCCAGTTCTGCAACGGTAAGCTCAGGTTCGATAGTGGCGACCTTAACGGCATCAATGACAGGAAAGAGTGACAAAACAGCGCCGCTTAATGCGGTTACACACAACAATCCGCCCAAAACCAGCCCCAGCCAGCGATGCAGAATACGTGTCATGGCGGTTTACTCCCGTGTAAATCATAAATCGTAAGTAAAACGGGAAACATACTGCTGCCCTGCAACGGGCTTTCCGGCCCCTGCGGTGGTCAGAGGTAATGAGAGCTCTGCCGGGCTGTCGCGCATATCTTCAACAGCGGCATCAATAGCGATGTTATAACCAGCATCAAATAAGGCATCCGCTAAATCGACCGTCACTTCAAGGCTACGACCCGCACCGACGCTGGCACCACTGATACCCTTTATTTGGGGTGATTTACCTCCGGTTGCACGATACCAGTCGCTCAGGTGCTTGTAATATTTTGACTTTTTTCCAGCAACCCATAGGGTGCTCACATAAGCACCGGAGGCGTCTGTTATGTAAAAGGCGAGATAAGCACCGTCACCGTTGTAATTTTTCAGGGTTGTGACCAGCGTGACAGGCCGGGCGTTGGCAAGTCCTGGCAGCGCCAGGGCCGTGGATAAAGCCAGGCAAGAAAGGATTTTTTTCATCCTGAAGCTCCTTATTTATGTTTTAGCGAAAAGCACAAGACAAAGATGTCTGTGGTGCAAACGGCATCACCGTTATCATCGGCACAGGCGTGTTGTCAGGGTCTGCCCCGATGTGGGCGTAAGGTGTCAGGCTTCACTGGCACAACGGCGCCAGCTTGAGTGTCAGGAAAATAACGCGCCGTATTGGCCTCTGAAACAAAGCGAACGTCTAACTTCAGAATTGACAGGGTTGAAGGGTCAATTTTTAGTTTGATCAGGTTACCTTCACTATCCCGACCGTGAACTTTGTAGCAACCATCATCTATACGTAGCCGGTCAGGCGTAATGCCTCTTGCTGTAACATACGCCACGACGGCTTCACGGGGTTGCCATTCATCCATTGGGCGTGTGCAATCATTGTCAGCGAATGCGCTGGCACTGGTTATGAGCATTATTACGCCAGTAACAGGAAAACGTGATTTCATCTCAAGTTCCTCAATCTTTGATATTGCTACAATCTCCTGCCCGGGTGACCGCAACCTGACCGTGCGTCAAAAAATCCGTAAGCTTCCTGTCAGGTAGATGTATTACAAAGGATTTAACTTCAGGGAGAAGATGTATGCGTATTCTATTGATTGAGGATGATGCCATTCTGGGGGCGGCGGTACGTGACCAGATAATCAGTGATGGTCATTCCATTGACTGGGTACAACGGCTGGATTCGGCTGTCAGTGCAATAGCGGCTGTTGCTTATGATCTTATTTTGCTTGATCTGATGCTGCCTGATGGCAGAGGTCTTCCCTTTTTGCGGCACATGCGTAATCAGGGTAAATCGACACCGGTTATTATTCTGACCGCGCTTGACCAGGTATCCGACAGGATTGAGGGACTGAATGCGGGCGCTGACGATTATCTGGTAAAACCCTTTGATCTCTCTGAGCTGTCGGCGCGCATAGGATCAGTTGCGCGGCGATATAACGGCAACCCTAATCCTGTCATTATATTAGGTGATTTCCATATTGATCTCGCCGCACACAGTATTCATCGGGGCAATAAACCCGTTGTTCTTACCGTTCGGGAGTGGGCGTTACTGGACGTCTTTCTGTCACGCCCTGGTCACATTTTTACCCGCGCGCAGCTCGAAGATAAGCTTTATTCTTTTGATGCCGAAGTTGAGAGTAACGCCATTGAAGTTCACATCAGCCGCCTTCGTAAGAAATTAGGCGCAGGGGTTATCGAAACTGAACGCGGGTTGGGATATCGCCTGGTGCGCACATGAGAATAGCACGCAGCCTTCATCGCAGACTTGGGTTATCACTCGGTATTCTACTTGCTATCCTCTGGCTTAGCGCGGCCTCCGTGACGGCAGTTCTGGTTCGCCACTCTATGGAGGATGTTTTTGATTCGGCCCTTCAGGAGACCGCACAGCGTATTTTGCCGCTGGCCGTTACCGATATCCTGAGTCGTGATGAAGAGTCGGTCACCCATCGCCTTGCAGAAATTAGCCATCATGACGAGTTTCTGACCTATATTGTTCGCGATAATCAGGACCGTATTTTGCTTCAGTCACACGGCGCTGTGCCTGCGTTATTTTTGCCGTGGCATGGTGTTGGTTTTCAACAGTCCAGTACGCATCGTTTTTATAACGAAGATACGTTGCAAAATTCTATTCGAATAACGGTCGCAGCCCCCCTGGCGCGACGCCAGGCGATGGCGCGTGAAGTGCAGTTGATTCTGGGGCTACCGTTGTTAATTTTTCTACCGGTTGCCCTGTTGGCCAGCATGTTAATCG
>JALAGK010000183.1 GCA_022712475.1 Enterobacteriaceae bacterium | reverse complement strand
GTCGTTGGTATTTGAGTGGGTTTTCTGGCTGACGTTGTTTTGTAGTTACTATTCAGGTTTGCTCATCATCATAAAGCGTTTTCGACAACTGGTGGCGTATCCGGTGGTGTGGCAATAGTGTGGTGGGGATGTCTGTTATTTTTGCAGCGTTTTTCCTGGAGGGACGATTTGCAATATATTCAAACGGGCGTCTTGCTGGTGAGCCTGCTGGTGTTTGGACTGCTGTTATGCGTCCCTGCACGTTGCGGTGAAGCGATAAACCTCAAAGCGTAATTCAGAGGTTAGGACAGATTTTAGTTGAGGCATGAGCGGGGAAGATTAACGCTTTATTTATCGCGCTGTTTTTTAAAATTCTGGCTTGTTAGCCTAAGCCAGGGCAACGCAATCTTGCTGGGGATAAACCGTATCGTCATCCTGCTGGAATACACTGCGGTTTGGTCTTATCTCCCCTCAGTCTGGCCGCAGACTTCCTCTGTTACTCCGTGACGTTCCAGAGTTGTTTACAGCACGCAATCCATGCTCGCGCGCTGTGAGACAGGTAAGTTTCCTCGCGCCAGATCATGCCCAACTGCCAGCGCAGTGGGGCGTGCAGCGGCAGCCACATCAGCACATTTCTATCCAGACGCTGGCAGATAGGCTCCGGCAGAATGGCGATGCCGACCCTGGCTTGCACCATTGCCGCCAGGAAATCCCATTGACCGCTGCGCACCGCGATGCGCGGACTCACGTTGTGTGCCTCAAACAGCCGCATCAACTGGCGGCTGAGCGCAAAATCTTCGTTGTAAATCACCAGCGGGTGTTCACCCAGTTCGCCCGGTTCTACATGAACACGGTTAATCCACGCCTCACTACGTGGTGCGAGCACGCAAAGCGGGTGGCTAAAAAGTGGCAGTGTGGCGAGGTTCAGCTCGTCTTCTACCGGCAGCGCCGTCATTGCCAGGTCCAGCTCGCCGTGCATCACCGCCTGCTGGACTGTCAGACCGCCAAACTCAGCAATTTTTAGCTCCACGCCAGGATATTGCTGGCGATAAGCACTGATAGGTTCAGCCATCAGCATACCGACCATCGGAGGAATACCGAGCCTGAGCACGCCTTTATTGAGATGATTGATATCGATAAGTTCGGCTTTGAGCTGGCGAAACTCGTCGAGAATCGCCAGGCCACGTTCGTAAACCACACGTCCGGTATCAGTGAGCAGTAATCTGCGCCCGTCGCGAATGAGCAACGTGCAACTCAGTTCTTCTTCCAGATTGCGCAGCATCTTGCTGATGGTGGGTTGAGTGACAAACAGCTTCTGCGCCGCGCGGGTAAAGCTTTGCTGGCGCACCACTTCAACAAAATAGCGCAGCGTGCGGATATCCATAACTATTCCCGTAACCTATGGTAGCGATGATTTTAATTCATTTCTGGCACGCTTGCGGCCTCTCTATACTGAGCCTCCCGTCTATTTTCTCAGGAAGTGTTTTATGGCCACGGTCTCTGGCCCCACCGAACCCGCCGCATTAAGCCGTTTCGCCGTGCCGTTACAGGTGCTGCTGTACGCCGGATTATTTCTTTTTGCCCAATGGTTGGTAAGTTGGCTGCATCTGCCGCTGCCTGCCAACGTGGTGGGACTGCTGCTTATGCTGACGTTGATTATCACCCGCGTGGTGCCGCTTAAATGGGTGCGTGCCGGGGCCGCATGGTTGCTGGCTGAGATGCTGCTGTTCTTTGTGCCTGCGGTGGTGGCGGTAGTGAACTACGGCGACCTCCTGTTAGCTGACGGCTGGCGCATCCTGCTGGTGATTGTACTGAGTACGTTGATGGTGCTGGGGGCCACCGCGTGGGTGGTGGATAAAGTGTGGCGCTTTGAACTGGCGCGTGCGGCGCGTAGGCAGGCAGAGCATGAATAGTGTGCTACTGAGCGTTTTCTGCCTGGTGCTGACGCTGGGTTTGTATTATGTCAACAAGCGCCTGTGGCGGCGCTGGCGCAGGTTGGCGTTGATGCCGCTGGTGTTCACGCCGCTGTTGCTGGTGGCAGTGCTGGTGTTTGGGCATATTTCCTATCAGAACTACATTGCCGAAAGCCACTGGCTGATGTGGCTGTTGGGCCCGGCAACCATCGCCTTTGCCGTCCCGGTTTACGATAACCTGCCGCTGATTCGCCGCCACTGGATGTCGCTGTGCGCGGGCGTGATTACCGCAACGGTGGTGGCCGTTACCAGCTCGGTGTGGCTGGCGCGCCTGCTGATGCTCTCTGACAGTGTGCAGCGCAGCCTCGCCGTTCGCTCCGTTACCACGCCGTTTGCGCTGGCGGCGGCACAACCGATGGGCGGCCAGGCAGACCTGGTGGCGCTGTTTGTGGTGGTGACAGGGGGGTTTGGCATGGCGGGGGGCGACACGCTGTTTCTGCGCCTGGCTATCCGCGAAGGGGTGGCAAAAGGCGCGGCACTCGGAGCAGCCTCCCATGGTGCTGGCACGGCGCGCTCTTATGAATTGGGGCCGCAGGAGGGCATGGTGGCAAGCCTGGTGATGATGCTCTCCGGCGTAGTCATGGTTCTGGTCGCGCCGCTGGTAGCAAAGGTGATGTTTTAGTCGGTGGTATGAAGCAGTCTTCTGCACAAACCCGCTCAGTTGTGTGGGTGAGGAGGCACTCAAATAAAATCGCCGCTGGCACCGGGCCTGCGGCGATGGTATTCAAAACTATCAAAGCCGGCCCATTGGACCGGGTCACCTCACTTAATGTCCTTGTCCCTGTTCAATGCCTATGCCGGTTTGTGAGCGGATAAACTGGGCACGGAACAGGTCACGCTCGCGTGCGCCTTCCTCGCTGTTATCCGTCACTGAGAACAACCAGATACCAACAAACGCGACCAGAATGGAGAACAGCGCCGGATACTCATACGGGAACACCGGAGCGGCGTGGCCAAGGATTTGTACCCAAATCGTGGGGCCGAGGATCATCAACACCACCGCCGTTAACAGTCCCAGCCAGCCGCCGACCATCGCCCCGCGCGTGGTCAGTTTCGACCAGTACATGGAGAGCAGGATAATCGGGAAGTTACAACTTGCTGCAATCGAGAACGCCAGCCCGACCATAAAGGCAATATTCTGGTTCTCAAACGCAATCCCTAACAAAATCGCCACGATGCCCAGCACCAGTACGGTAATCTTTGAGACCTTCAACTCCTGACGTTCCGTTGCTCCTTTGCGAAATACGTTCGCATAGAGGTCATGTGAGACGGCGGAGGCGCCTGCCAGCGTGAGTCCTGCCACCACCGCCAGGATGGTGGCGAAAGCCACCGCCGAGATAAAGCCAAGGAACAGATTGCCGCCTACCGCATCGGCCAGGTGCACCGCCGCCATGTTATTGCCGCCAATCAGCGCCCCTGCGGCATCTTTAAACGCCGGGTTTGCGCCCACCAGCATGATGGCGCCAAAGCCGATGATAAAGGTCAGGATATAGAAGTAACCCATAAAACCGGTGGCGTAGAATACGCTTTTACGCGCTTCGCGAGCATCGCTCACGGTGAAAAAGCGCATCAGGATATGCGGCAGACCGGCAGTACCGAACATCAGTCCAAGTCCCAGCGACAGCGCCGAAATCGGGTCTTTCACCAGGCCGCCAGGGCGCATGATGGCCTCGCCGTTCGGATGCACCGCCATAGCCTCAGTAAAGAGATTATTAAAGCTAAAACCAACATGGCGCATCACCATAAACGCCATAAAGCTCGCGCCAAACAGCAGCAGAACCGCTTTAATAATCTGCACCCAGGTGGTGGCGAGCATGCCACCAAAGAGTACGTACATCACCATCAGTACGCCCACCAGCACCACTGCCACGTGGTAGTTCAGGCCAAACAGCAGCTGAATCAGCTTACCTGCGCCCACCATCTGGGCGATGAGATAGAGTGCGACCACTACCAGCGAACCGCAGGCGGAAAGCACGCGAATGGGGCCTTGCTTAAGGCGGTAAGACGCCACGTCAGCAAAGGTATAGAGCCCTAGGTTACGCAGGCGTTCGGCAATCAGGAACAAAATAATCGGCCAGCCGACAAGAAAACCCAGTGAGTAAATCAGTCCGTCGTAGCCGGAGGTATACACCAGCGCTGAGATACCGAGAAACGAGGCGGCAGACATAAAGTCGCCCGCAATCGCCAGCCCGTTTTGCAGCCCGGTAATATTGCCACCCGCCGTGTAGTAGTCGCTGCGCGAGCGCGTGCGTTTTGAGGCCCAGTACGTGATGCCAAGCGTCAGCGCCACGAACACGAGAAACATAATAATCGCCTGCCAGTTAGTTGGCTGGCGCTGTACGGCACCGGTCAGGGCATCAGCGGCCAGCAGCGTGCCGGGCATCGTCAGCAGTGCCAGCAAGGCGAGCGTTGAGAAGCGTTTCATGATGTTTTGGCCTCCTCAATCACGCATTTTGTCAGACGATCGTACTCGCCGTTAGCACGCCAGACATAAAGCCCGGTCAGCAAAAAGGAGATAACGATAACGCCAATACCAAGAGGAATGCCGCGTGTGACGGTGGTACCCGCGTGCAACGGTGTACCCAGCCAGGCGGGCGCAAACGCAATAAGCAGAATAAAGCCGACGTAAATTACCAGCATAATCAGAGAGAGGATGGCGGCAAAACGTTGGCGTTTTTCGACCAGTTCCCTGAAATGCGCACTGCCTTCTATCCGCTGACAAATGAGGTCATTCATCACAGAGTCTCCAGAGGTAGTTACGGTTTATTGTTGTGTTTAGTGCGCGGGACAGCAGGGAACCCCACCCGTGCCCGTCGCCTCCTTTGCCGCAAGGGCGACGGTGTTTTACTGGCGCAACCGCGCCACGCAGGTTCTTCCATGGGTACAACAGACGGCGGGCAAGCAGCCCGCCGGTATGACGACGTTAAAGCCTGTCTCAGGACGGCATGGTGATGCCCTGTTTTTCTTCGAGCAGTTTTTCCACTACGCCCGGATCGGCAAGCGTTGAGGTATCGCCGAGGTTACTGGTGTCCCCCGCAGCGATTTTGCGCAGGATGCGACGCATAATCTTGCCGGAGCGGGTTTTCGGCAGTGAGTCGGTCCAGTGCAGTACATCCGGTGTTGCCAGCGGGCCAATCTCTTTGCGCACCCAGTTTCGCACCTCGGTATACAGCTCCGGCGTCGGATCTTCGCCGTGGTTGAGCGTGACGTATGCGTAGATGGCCTGGCCTTTGATGTTGTGCGGAATGCCCACCACGGCAGCCTCGGCAATCTTCGGGTGCGATACCAGCGCAGATTCGATTTCTGCGGTGCCAAGACGGTGACCGGAGACGTTAAGCACGTCGTCCACGCGCCCGGTTATCCAGTAATAGCCGTCTTCATCGCGCCGCGCGCCGTCACCGCTGAAATACATATTTTTGAAGGTGGAGAAGTAGGTCTGCTCAAATCGCTCATGATCGCCAAACAGCGTGCGCGCCTGGCCCGGCCAGGAGTCGCGAATCGCCAGGTTGCCTTCGGTCGCGCCTTCAAGCGGGTGGCCTTCATTATCTACCAGCACCGGTTGTACGCCAAAGAACGGGCGTGTCGCCGAGCCGGCTTTGAGTTCAGTGGCGCCGGGCAACGGCGTAATCATGAAGCCGCCGGTCTCGGTCTGCCACCAGGTGTCCATCACCGGGCATTTCTCGTTGCCGATTTTCTTCCAGAACCACTCCCAGGCTTCCGGGTTAATCGGCTCGCCTACGGAGCCAAGAATGCGCAGCGACGAACGGTCGGTGCCTGCAATCGCCTTGTCGCCTTCGGCCATCAGCGCGCGAATAGCGGTAGGGGCGGTGTAGAGAATATTGACCTTGTGCTTGTCCACTACCTGCGCCATGCGGTTCGGCTGTGGCCAGTTCGGCACGCCTTCAAACATCAGCGTAGTGGCACCACAGGCGAGCGGGCCGTAGAGCAGGTAGCTGTGGCCGGTGACCCAGCCCACGTCGGCGGTGCACCAGTACACTTCGCCCGGATGGTAATCGAACACGTATTTGAAGGTGGTCGCAGCATAAACCAGATAACCGCCGGTGGTGTGCAGCACGCCTTTGGGTTTGCCGGTAGAGCCGGAGGTGTAAAGAATGAACAGCGGATCTTCGGCATTCATTTCTACTGGCTGGTGCTCAGCACTGACGTTGTCCATCAGGCTGTGCCACCACAGAT
>JALAGK010000182.1 GCA_022712475.1 Enterobacteriaceae bacterium | reverse complement strand
ATGCAGGATTACTTTATTGATTTCTGGGGTGATAACTGCGCGATGATTGAACACGTTATCGCCAACATTGCCGCGCTGCGCCAGTACTGCCGCCAGAACAACATTCCGGTGTATTACACCGCCCAGCCGGATACCCAGAGCGCCGAAGACCGCGCGCTGCTTAACGACATGTGGGGGCCGGGCATCAACAAGCACGCCGAGCGCAAAAGTGTAGTGAAAGCGCTGGCGCCTGAAGACGGAGATACGGTGTTAACCAAATGGCGTTACAGCGCATTTCTTCGCTCACCGCTTGAGCAGGCGCTGAAAGAAACCGGGCGCGACCAGCTGATCATTTGCGGGGTGTATGCCCACATTGGCTGTATGACGACCGCGACCGATGCCTTCATGCGTGACATTAAACCATTTATGGTGGCCGATGGGCTGGCGGATTTTAGCCGCGAAGAACACCTGATGGCGCTGAAATACGTAGCCGGGCGCAGCGGACGCGTTGTCATGACCAGCGAACTGCTGCCGGTACCGCAGACTAAAGCGCAGTTGCGTGCACTGGTGCTGCCGCTGCTGGACGAAGATGATGTGCCAGAAGACGACGAGAACCTGATTGATTACGGCCTGGACTCGGTGCGTATGATGGCGCTCGCCGCCCGCTGGCGTAAGGCTTACAGCGACATTGACTTCGTGATGCTGGCAAAAGCGCCGACGATCGACGCCTGGTGGGCGCTGCTGAGCCGGGAGGCGAGTTGATGAACGAGTTTCAGGGACAAACCGTGTGGGTGACCGGCGCCGGGCGTGGCATTGGCTACCAGACTGCGCTGGCCTTTCACGAGGCGGGCGCGCGGGTGGTGGGCTTTGACCTGGCGTTTGGCCAGGAAAACTATCCTTTTGCGACTGAAGTGGTGGACGTTGCCAGCGCGAAGCAGGTGAATGCCGTGTGTCAGCGTCTTTTAAAAGACACCGAGCGCCTGGACGTGTTGGTAAATGCCGCAGGTATTTTACGCATGGGCGTGACCGATGAGCTCACGCTGCGCGACTGGCAGGACACCTTTGACATTAACGTGGGCGGCGCGTTTAACTTTTTCCGCGCTACCATGACGCAGTTCCGTGCCCAGAAAGGCGGGGCGCTGGTGACGGTGGCGTCTGATGCTGCCCACACCCCGCGCATCGGGATGTCGGCCTACGGCGCCTCCAATGCGGCGCTGATAAGCCTGGCGCAGACCGTGGCGCGGGAGCTGGCGCCGTACGGCGTGCGCGGCAACCTGGTGTCACCGGGTTCTACCGATACCGATATGCAGCGCGGCATGTGGACTTCGCCGGATGCCGAAAGTGCGCGTATTGCTGGTTTCCCGCAGCAGTTTAAGCTGGGCATTCCGCTGGGTAAAATTGCTCGCCCGCAGGACATTGCCAGCACGGTGCTGTTCCTCGCTTCACCTGGTGCCAGCCACATTACGTTACAGGACATCGTGGTAGACGGCGGCTCGACGCTGGGGGCGTAAGATGATCTGGAAACGCGATCTCACGCTCGACCAACTCAACCGCATGGCCGCCGACACGCTGGTCGGCCATCTGGGGATTGTCTTTACCCGCATTGAGGACGATAGCCTTGAAGCACAAATGCCGGTGGATAGCCGCACGCTACAGCCCTTTGGTCTGCTGCACGGTGGTGCCTCTGCGGCACTGGCAGAAACAATGGGCTCAATGGCAGGTTTTCTGACAAGCCGTGAAGGGCAGAGCGTGGTAGGTACCGAAGTCAGTGCAACACACCATCGCGCCGTCGCACAGGGACCGGTGCGCGGCGTGTGTACACCGCTGCACATAAGCCGCAGTTCTCAGTGCTGGGAAATCGTCATTTATGATGCCAGCGGCAAGCGCTGCTGCACCAGCCGTCTGAGTACTGCTGTCATTGGCTGAGCCATAATAACATCGCGATGAAAAACCTCGTTTGCCCCGCCCTTTTGGGTGGGTTTTTTTATGTCCGTCGCTACGCCCGCCTGTGGTTGTTGCAATTTCCCCATGCTAACAGAGTGATCCTGTTAACAATGCTGTGTAAATGATCGGTTTCAATGTTGTTTTGTACTGCTGCTGGCTTGTTAAATGCCCCGGCATAAACCAGAAATAAATTGACACACTCTTTACTCTACACACTCAGATGGATTTATAACGATGAATAATCCGGGGAAATACCTGATATGGGTTGCGCTCTCCCTGCTCGGTGCGTTTGCGCTGGGCTATATAGCGCTCAACCGCGGCGAGCAGATTAACGCGCTGTGGATAGTGGTGGCCGCGGTGTGCGTGTATTTAATTGCTTACCGCTTTTATGGGCTGTATATCGCAAAGCGCGTGTTGCAAGTTGACAGCACCCGCATGACGCCCGCCGTGCGCAACAACGACGGCCTTGACTACGTGCCGACCGATAAAAAAGTGCTGTTTGGCCACCATTTTGCGGCCATCGCCGGGGCCGGGCCGCTGGTAGGGCCGGTGCTGGCGGCCCAGATGGGGTATCTGCCGGGCATGATCTGGATTCTGGCAGGCGTGGTGCTGGCCGGTGCAGTGCAGGACTTTATGGTGCTGTTTGTTTCCACGCGCCGCGACGGCCGCTCGCTGGGCGAGCTGGTGAAAGAAGAAATGGGCAACACCGCAGGCGTTATCGCGCTGGTGGCCTGTTTTATGATTATGGTCATTATCCTCGCCGTGCTGGCGATGATTGTGGTAAAAGCGCTGACCCACAGCCCGTGGGGTACGTATACAGTGGCGTTTACCATTCCGCTGGCGATTTTTATGGGTATTTATACCCGCTATATTCGCCCGGGCCGTATTGGAGAAGTGTCGATTATTGGCCTGGTTTTGCTGGTGTTTGCCATTATTTCCGGTGGCTGGGTGGCAGAAAGCCCGACCTGGGCGCCGTATTTTGACTTTACCGGCGTACAGCTGACCTGGATGCTGGTGGGCTACGGCTTTGTTGCCGCCGTGCTGCCGGTATGGCTGCTGCTGGCACCGCGTGACTATCTCTCCACGTTCCTGAAAATTGGTACCATTGTTGGGCTGGCGATTGGCATTCTGATTATGCGCCCCACGCTAACCATGCCCGCACTGACCAAATTTGTTGATGGCACCGGGCCGGTGTGGAGCGGCGGTCTGTTCCCATTCCTGTTTATCACTATTGCCTGCGGTGCGGTGTCTGGCTTCCATGCGCTGATTGCCTCAGGCACCACGCCGAAGATGCTGGCTAACGAAAATCAGGCCTGCCTGATTGGCTATGGCGGCATGCTGATGGAGTCGTTTGTCGCCATTATGGCGCTGGTGGCGGCCTGCATCATCGATCCGGGCGTTTACTTTGCCATGAACAGCCCAATGGCGGTGCTGGCACCGGCTGGTACCACGGATGTAGTGGCATCGGCAGCGCAGGTGGTGAGCGGCTGGGGCTTCCAGATTACGCCGGATGTGCTCACGCGCATTGCCGATGAAGTGGGTGAGCAGAGCATTATTTCCCGTGCCGGTGGGGCACCGACGCTTGCGGTGGGGATGGCCTACATTCTGCACGGTGCGTTGGGTGGCCTGATGGATGTGTCGTTCTGGTATCACTTCGCTATCTTGTTTGAAGCGCTGTTTATCCTCACGGCGGTGGATGCGGGTACGCGTGCGGCGCGCGTTATGCTTCAGGATTTGCTGGGTGTGGCAGCGCCGTCGCTTAAGCGTACCGATTCGCTGCCGGCCAACCTGTTGGCTACCGCGCTGTGCGTGCTGGCCTGGGGATACTTCCTGCATCAGGGCGTGGTTGACCCGCTTGGCGGCATTAACACGCTGTGGCCGCTGTTTGGTATTGCTAACCAGATGCTGGCAGGTATGGCGTTAATGCTGTGTGCGGTGGTGCTGTTTAAGATGAAGCGTCAGCGCTATGCGTGGGTGGCTCTGGTGCCAACAGCGTGGTTGCTGGTATGTACGCTTACCGCAGGCTGGC
Organism: Enterobacteriaceae bacterium; assembly: GCA_022712475.1. Classification (GTDB taxonomy): domain Bacteria; phylum Pseudomonadota; class Gammaproteobacteria; order Enterobacterales; family Enterobacteriaceae; genus Tenebrionibacter. The sequence continues at coordinate 9,075 of JALAGK010000182.1, read as the reverse complement.
AAAAAGCGTTCAGCCCGGACACAAAAGTCGGTTTTCTGGCAATCGCGAATAAGTTTCAGGCGATGATAGACAGCGGTAATATTCCGGCGCAGTACACGCAGTCGCAACTGGCACAGCTGGTGTTTAACAACCGTCTGGATGCCGGGCTGACTCTCTTCTTTATGGTGGTTGTGGTGGTACTGGCGCTGTTTTCGCTTAAAACCGCGCTTGCGGCACTGCGTAACCCGCAGTCGACGGCGCGCGAAACGCCGTATGAACCAATGCCGGAAAACCTTGAGCAGATTGTTGCTCGCGCCAAAAACGCGCACTGACCCGGTTGCAAAAGCGCCTCCCGTGTGGGAGGCTCTTTGGGTGCTTTAAGGAGTAAGCTAATGTTCGATACCCTCGCAAAAGCGGGCAAATATCTCGGCCAGGCTGCAAAGCTGATGGTCGGCGTGCCCGATTATGATAATTATGTTCAACATATGCGCCTGACCCACCCGGAGCAGACGCCCATGACCTATGAAGAGTTCTTTCGCGATCGTCAGGACGCCCGTTACGGCGGCAAAGGCGGCGCGCGCTGTTGTTAAGACTGGCCCGCCGTTTTGCGGGCTCAGCACAGGGAATCTGCCATGAATGATGTTGTATCCGTCACGCTGCTGACCGGGTTTCTCGGCGCAGGCAAAACCACGTTAATTAACTACTTCCTCTCTCATCACGCCGACGCCTCGGTTGCTATCCTCGAAAACGAATTCGGTGCGGTTAATATTGACGGCGCGCTGCTGCGCGAGGGCGAAAACGTCAACGTGGTAGAGCTGTCTAACGGCTGCGTATGTTGTAGCGTGCGCGGTGAGTTCACTGCCGCGCTGACAGAACTGCTCGACAAGCGCGAGCGCGGCGACATGCGCTTTGAGCGCCTGATTGTTGAAACCACCGGCCTTGCCGACCCGGCACCGGTTATCCAGACCTTCTTTGTTGAAGAGCGCCTGCGCGAGGCACTGCGCCTGGACGCGGTGATTACGCTCGTTGACTGCCAGCACATTCAACGCCAGCTTGACGAGCACCCGGTGGCGGCATCCCAGATTGGGTTTGCCGACCGTATTCTGCTGACCAAGGCAGACTTGTGTAGTGAGGAACAGCAGACCGAGGCGCTGGCGCGCATTCACTGCATTAACAATAAGGCCGAGATTTTCCATATTACGCGCGGCGAATGCCCCGCAGAGCTGTGGCTGGATATTGCTGCTTTTGAGATGAGCGATGGCAATGCGATAAGCGAAGGCTTCCATATTATTCGCGCGCAGAGCGCGCAGCCGCAGCGCTTTATGCCTTTTCGTCAGGCGGCTGGCCAGGCGCGCTCGTGGGATGATGCTATCCAGGCGCACGTGTTTGAAGCCGGGCGGCTGGATCTCAAGAAGATTGGCGCGTTTATGGAAAGCTGCATCGAGCGCTTTGGCAACGATATGCTGCGCTACAAGGGCGTGCTGGCGATAGACGGTAACCCACAGCGTCTGATTGTGCAGGGCGTGCACAAGGTAGTTGGGTTTGATTATGGGGCCGAGTGGGGCGAGGGCGAGCCTGTTCTGTCGAGGCTGGTGATTATTGGCCGCTATTTGCCGATTGAGGCGCTGCGCGGGGAGTTTGCCGCGGCGGCGGTATAGTGTGCTGGGTCGGTTTAATGTGTTATTGGTTTAGTGGAATGTTCCGTTCACGATAAGCTCGGCGTAAAGCGCAGCCTTATCTGTGGTGAACGGGTTAAGGGGCGCTCCCGCGTGCCCCTTAACAATCCCCGCGGCCCCGCAAGGAAATCGCCGCCCTTCGGGCCGTGCACTCCGCTTATCCCACCTGGCTTATCGAGGGCGGCGCGAGGTATGATTACTCGGCCCATCCCTGGGCCTCGCCCCTTCGGGGCCAACGCTTACGCGTTGTTCAACATTGCTCCCAGCGATGTTGTCCCTGTAAATCGCGCCTCAGGCCGCATCCCTGCGGCCCGCTCCGCCAACCGTGAACGCGTGTCGATTTTAGCGAGGTTCAAAACACCACACGGTGAGCCTGTGCATTGGTAATAAAAAGGACGCTTGCTGTTTAGCAAGAGAAAGCCATAATGGCCAGCTTCCCAGCTTCCCAGCTTCCCAGCTTCCCAGCTTCCCAGCTTCCCAGCTTCCCAGCTTCCCAGCTTCCCAGCTTCCCAGCTTCCCAGCTTCCCAGCTTCCCAAAGTGTTATTGATCTATTTGCTTAACTCTGGTCAGGCTGGCAGTCGTGTTTCTGGCGGTAGGTGTAACGTAACTTGTTTGTTTGGCCATCCATACATCTTTATTGCTACGCGGCTACACAGTGATATAGTGGAGCAATGTTCGACATTTAACTCGCGTACAAGGCCGTTATTCATGAGTGACACTCCTCTTAAGCCGCAGAGCAAACTTCCGGCGCTGGGCACCACAATTTTTAGCCAAATGAGCGCGTTGGCGCAGGAGCATCGGGCGATTAATCTCTCTCAGGGCTTCCCCGATTTTGATGGTCCGGCGTTTTTGCAACAAAGGCTGGCGTGGCATGTTGCGCAGGGCGCAAATCAGTATGCGCCCATGACCGGCGTTGCGGCGTTGCGTGAGGCTATCGCTGATAAAACAGCAGAGCTTTACGGCTGCCGCCCAGACCCGGAAACCGACGTCACAGTGACCGCTGGTGCGACCGAGGCATTATATGCGGCGATTACTGCACTGGTGCGCCCGGGTGATGAGGTCATTTGCTTTGACCCAAGCTACGACAGTTATGCGCCTGCGGTAGCGTTATCGGGCGGTGTAATGAAGCGCATGGCGTTACAGCCGCCGGGATTTCGGGTTGACTGGGCGCAGTTTGCCGCATTGCTCAGTCCACGCACTCGGCTGGTTATCCTCAATACACCGCACAACCCGACCGCTACGGTATGGGCGCAAGAGGACTTCTCGGCGCTATGGCAGGCCATCGCGGGGCAGGAAATCTATGTGTTAAGTGACGAGGTTTACGAACACATCTGCTTTGCGAAGGGGGGGCACGCCAGCGTACTGGCGCATCCGCAACTGCGCGAACGGGCGATTGCCGTCTCTTCATTTGGCAAAACCTTTCATATGACTGGCTGGAAAGTGGGCTACTGCATTGCCCCTGCGCCACTGAGCGCCGAGGTGCGCAAGTTGCATCAATATCTGACGTTTTCTGTCAATACCCCGGCTCAACTGGCGCTGGCGGATATGTTGCGCGCTGAACCCGAGCACTACCGGACGTTGCCTGCATTTTACCGCGCACGCCGAGACCTGTTTGTGGAGGCGTTACAACCCGGGCGTTTTCAGCTTTTACCGTGTGAGGGCACTTACTTCCTGCTTGCAGATTACAGTGCGATTTCTGAGCGTAACGATGTGGATTTCTGCCGCTGGCTGACGGCTGAAGTGGGCGTGGCGGCTATCCCGCTGTCGGTGTTTTGTGAAGGGCCGTTCCCACACCGGTTGATTCGCCTGTGCTTTGCCAAACAGCCTGAAACACTACTGGCGGCGGCAGAACGTCTGGTTGCATTATAAACGTGCCAGCTCAGTGAAAAGTGAAGCCCGCGTCATGCGCGGGCTGAAATCGGCATAAGCTGTTATTTTGTTTCCTGGCACTCCATTGTCTTTTGTGTCTGAAGATTGCTCAATGTGCCGCTCTCATTTTTGGTCCACCATTCCCAGATGCCGCCAACGTATTTGGCGCCGCTTGCCGCTACTACGTTGACCATCATGATTTTCTGTTTATCGCCTGTTTCGACAATAGCAACGGCGTTAGGGTCGTTATTGAGATAGGTCACGTTCAATTTACCGCTGGAGCCACAGTCATAGTGAGTGTTAGTCGTTTGCGTCTGTCCATTACCGGGGATGCTGGTTGGGGCGTCGGCCGAATTACAACCTACAACAAGCAAACCTGCGGCACATACCATAAGTAGTCTGTTCACGTTTTTCCTCCATGCTGGCGTTGTGTTTAAAGGTTAGCAGAACAGGCCAGGAGTGCGTTGAACAGGCGGAGCGTGCGGGCAAAAATGCCCCGATTGCAACGGGCAAGCGGGGCCGGGCGTTACTGACCGATATCGCGCAGCTTTTTACCGGCCATCAGGTTTTTCTCTATGTGCTCAAGCGTGACGTTTTTGGTCTCCGGCACCAGCCAGAAGGTGATAACCACAAACACCAGGTTCAGGGCGGTATAAAGCCAGAACGTGCCCGCCGCACCAATACTGTCAAGCAGCGTCAGGAAGGTGGCGCCGATAATCATGTTCGACACCCAGTTCATGGTGGTGGAACAGGTGACACCAAAATCACGACACTTAAGCGGCTGGATTTCTGAGCACAGGATCCACACCACTGGCGCGGCACTCATGGCGTAACCGGCAATACACATCATGGTCATTCCAACCGACAGCCACGAGATACCGCGTGATACGACGCCATGCTCAACCTGCATCAGGCAGTAGCCCAGAATCAGCATACCCAACGCCATTACGGTAAAGCCGATTTTCAGCACCGGTTTGCGGCCTGATTTATCTACGGTGTAAACCGCAATAAATGTTGCCAGCATAAAGGTCAGGCCGACTACGACGGTGGCAATCATCTGTTCGTGGTGGCTGCTAAAGCCCGCCATCTCAAAAATCTTTGGCGCGTAATACATGATGATGTTCATGCCGGTAAACTGCTGCATCGCCTGCAGCAGCATGCCAAGAAAGACCGCGCGTCTTACGTTGCGATTAGCCTTGAACAGCGCCCAGCCGCCTTGTTTGAGTTTGAGACTTTCTCGGATTTCCTCGAGCTCCTCACGCGCCTTTTCGGAGGTGTCGCGCAGCATGCGCAGCACACGCTCGGCCTGAGCGTGTTGCCCTTTGGCCGCAAGCCAGCGCGGACTGTTGGGCAGGAAAATCACCATCACCAGCAACACCACGGCAGGCAAAGCCAGCACACCAAGCATTGCACGCCAGTTGCCGCTGTAGCTAAACGCGGTATCGGATAAAAAGGCCAGCAGAATACCGAGCGTCACCATGAGCTGATACATGCTGATCATTTTACCACGCACGTTTTCCGAGGCCATTTCTGACAGGTACAGCGGTGCGGTGTAGGAAGCGATGCCCACCGCTACGCCAAGGATCACGCGCGCAAACAGCAGGATTTCGAGGTTGGTGGCAAAGGCAGAACCGAGTGAACCGACAATAAACAGTATCGCCCCAGCCATCAGGCTGTACTTACGTCCAAGGCGCGATGACAGCCAGCCGTTAAATAGGGCACCCAACGCTGCACCCAGCATCATGCTACTTACCACCCACTCCTGGTCGCGGTGGGTCAGGGTAAAGTGGTCGGTAATAAACGGCAGGGCGCCCGCAATCACGCCAATATCCAGACCAAACAGCAGGCCCGCCACAGCGGCGGAAACCGAGACAAACAGGTTCATGCGGCGCGTGCGATTTGGCGAGCGTGGCAGGGTAGCGGAAGACTCACTGACATGGGACATGCTTATTTTCTCCGGCATTCACAAAGTCGTAATGGGGATACGTTAAAAGTTTTAACGTCGTGTCAGGGAGGCTGAAATCGGCGTAGAGATGGATGATTCTGCTGTCAGATGAGGTTTTGTGATGCAGGTTTAACTTCAAAGGGTAAGCGGTTGGCCCAGTAATGTGGAATAATCTCAGGGCACGTTCCACAAGAGTCTGCCAGAGAAGGGCTGGCGTGATATGGATGATTGGCGAGCGGCAGGTAGTATGGCGCATTATCAAGACGAGCAACAGGTTACCCCGGTTAGCGTGTAAACTGCTGTAGTTTATAGGGGCTTCCTGTTACAGCCATAGGCAGAGCCTTCCAGCGATTGATTGACCCGTTGCGCTAGCAAATGGTTAAATCCCTCGGTTGTCGCCTGCACATTATTTGCACACCAGACAGCCGCTGAACTGGCCCGGCCGTGCTGACGGCCTTGATTTACCGTCGCCAGTGGTGAAAGAGCGAGCGTTGCAAATGCCGCTTCACATTGTTGGCGGACAACCGTTGTTAGATATCGCTGATTGATTTGATAATGGATACGCATTGGCCGAATCAAACAGAATTCGATACCTTACATCCCATCGAAACGTGGAGGAAGTATAGATGTCTTTAATTAATACCAAAGTAAAACCTTTTAAAAACCAGGCTTTCAAAAACGGTGAATTCGTAGAAGTTACCGAGAAAGACATTGAAGGCCGCTGGAGCGTTTTCTTCTTCTATCCGGCTGACTTCACCTTCGTTTGCCCGACCGAGCTGGGCGACCTGGCTGACCATTACGACGAGTTCCAGAAGCTGGGCGTAGACATCTACTCTGTGTCTACCGACACCCACTTCACTCACAAAGCCTGGCACGGCAGCTCTGAAACCATCGGTAAAATCAAATACGCGATGCTGGGCGACCAGACTATGGCGCTGTCCCGTAACTTCGAAATCCTGCGTGAAGACGAAGGTCTGGCTAACCGCGGTACCTTCCTGGTAGACCCGCAGGGCATCATCCAGGCTGTTGAAGTGACTGCTGAAGGCATTGGCCGTGACGCAACTGACCTGCTGCGCAAAATCAAAGCCGCTCAGTATGTTGCTTCTCACCCGGGTGAAGTGTGCCCGGCTAAGTGGAAAGAAGGCGAAGCTACGCTGGCTCCGTCTCTGGATCTGGTTGGTAAGATCTAATTCTGCTGCGGTATTGCACGTCTGGTACCGTTACCCCGATGGTGACATCGGGGTGGATAAAGTGCCGACAGGCGTGAATCCGTACCAGAAAGAATACCTTTCGCGCCGCGGGATTCTGCGGCGCAAAAATTTACAGCATTTGCTATTTGTTCGTTATCGGGGCTTTGCCCCGCCGTTTCTTGCCGGTCCACAGGGAGAAAACCATGCTCGACACAACGATGAAAACACAGCTCAAGGCCTACCTTGAGAAATTGACTAAACCTGTTGAGTTAATTGCCACGCTGGACGACAGCGCTAAATCGGCTGAAATCAGGGATCTGCTGGCAGAAATTGCGGGATTATCCGACAAAGTCTCTTTCACTGAACGTAACGATTTGCCGGTGCGCAAACCGTCATTCCTGATTACTAACCCAGGCTCAGAACAGGGGCCGCGCTTTGCCGGTTCCCCGCTCGGCCACGAATTTACTTCACTGGTGCTGGCATTGCTGTGGACCGGTGGTCATCCGGCCAAAGAAGCGCAGGAACTGCTTGAGCAGGTCAGCGCGCTGGACGGTGATTTTGAATTTGAAACGTACTACTCACTGTCCTGCCACAACTGTCCGGACGTGGTCCAGGCGCTGAACCTGATGGCGGTGCTGAATCCGCGCATCAAACATACGGCTATCGACGGTGGCGTGTACCAGAACGAAATCACTGAACGTAACGTTATGGGTGTACCGGCGGTATTCCTTAACGGTAAAGAGTTCGGTCAGGGCCGTATGACGTTGGCAGAAATTGTCGGTAAAGTGGACACCGGTGCAGAAAAACGCGCGGCAGAAGCCCTTAACAAACGTGACGCGTTTGACGTGCTGATTGTCGGTTCCGGCCCGGCGGGGGCGGCGGCAGCGGTATACTCTGCACGTAAAGGCATCCGCACTGGTCTTATGGGCGAGCGCTTTGGCGGCCAGGTGCTGGATACCGTTGATATTGAAAACTACATCTCTGTGCCAAAGACGGAAGGCCAGAAGCTGGCAGGTGCCCTTAAGGCGCATGTGAACGATTACGACGTAGACGTTATCGACACGCAGAGTGCGTCTCGCCTGATTCCGGCAAGCGTGGAAGGCGGCCTGCACCAGATTGAAACCGCCTCTGGCGCAGTGCTGAAGGCGCGCAGCGTCATCATCGCCACGGGTGCTAAATGGCGTAACATGGGCGTGCCGGGCGAAAACGAATACCGCACACGCGGTGTAACCTACTGCCCGCACTGCGATGGCCCGCTGTTTAAAGGTAAGCGCGTTGCGGTGATTGGCGGCGGTAACTCCGGCGTTGAAGCGGCAATTGACCTTGCCGGCGTGGTTGACCATGTGACGCTGCTGGAATTCGCACCGGAAATGAAGGCCGACCAGGTATTACAGGACAAAGTCCGCAGTCTGCCTAATGTGGATATTATTCTCAGCGCCCAGACCACCGAAGTGAAGGGCGACGGCCAGAAAGTGACCGGCATTGAGTATAAAGACCGCGTAAGCGGTGACGTACACAGCCTGGCGCTGTCCGGTATCTTTGTTCAGATTGGTCTGCTACCAAACACCAATTGGCTGGAAGGTGCGGTTGAACGTAACCGCATGGGCGAAATCATCGTTGATGCGCGTTGCGAAACCAGCGTTAAAGGCGTATTCGCCGCAGGCGACTGCACCACCGTACCGTACAAGCAGATTATCATCGCTACCGGTGAAGGCGCTAAAGCTTCTCTGAGCGCGTTTGATTATTTGATTCGTACGAAAACCGCATAATAAAAAAGAAACCATCCAGGCATAAGCCTGAAGAATGGGCAAAGACTAACACTGCAATGTGATGAGGCTACCTTCGGGTAGCCTCTTTTTTTGACGGTGGACCGTGTGCTGTTAGCGAATAACGAACACAGGCACGGTGGCATAGCGAATCACGCTTGCGGCATTAGAGCCAAGTAAGTGAGTCGTGATGCTGGGGTTTTTCGAACCGATGACGATGACATCGGCTCGCAGTTCTTCTGCGGCTTTGTTCACCTCATCACGCATATTGCCAAAGCGGATCATCGTTTTGATGCGGGGCTGAGGCAAAGAAAAGTGTGCCACCATACTGTCGAGCTTTTCCTGCGCCTCACGAGTCAGGTGCTCCTCAAAGCGCCGTAAGTCGGCGGCAAAACCACGAAATAGCATAGCCGACGACTGCGGCAGTACGTGCAACAGATGGATAATGCCATCGCTTTGAGCCAAAAATTCAGCATGGCTGACGGCTTTATCACTCAGCTCCATTTCGAAAACGTCCACCGGCATCAGGATCGTGTTGTACATACAAGGCTTCCTTACGGTTATTGAGAATATCCTTAATAAACCCTGTTTTTTTTAAGTGTTCAGTCGGTGAGGCGACAGAATGTGACACAGGCACTGACAGGAGTGT
>JALAGK010000181.1 GCA_022712475.1 Enterobacteriaceae bacterium | reverse complement strand
GCCCAGCAGCAGCTAACCAGCCAGGGCGGTAGTGCCGATCGCGGTCTGGGGGTAACAGTGCAGGCGGTTATGAATGATAAAAAAACCTCCAAAACCGACAACTACCAGTCTATTTCACTGACCTGGAAAGGGCCATTTGATGCCCGCCCGCAGGATGAAATCGGTATTGGCGCGGGTCGTATTCATGTAAATTCCGATTACACGCGGATGTTACGCGCTCAGAACCTCGCCAATGGCGTCAGCAACTACAACAGCCCGACTTACCTGCCGATTCAGGATGGTTCGGAGTACAACTACGAAATTTACTACAACGTACACGTCACCAACTGGCTACAGGTACGCCCAAATCTGCAATATATTTCGGCTCCGGGAGCTGTCAGCAAAGTGGACGACGCCTTTGTTGGCGGTGTTACCGCCAACCTTAACTTCTGATGTCTGATGCGGCCCCATTTGGGGCCGTTACGTTTTTGACAGCCGCTGTTTCGCCATCTATACCGAAAGCAGATTGGTGCTTTGCACAAGGTGTGAGCGCTGATATGCCGTGATGAATTAAATCCTTTCAGGAGTGTAATGATGGCAAATACCGACAAAGAACTCATCAATTTTTCCGAAGAGCATGAGCTTAACCATATCCTGCGCAAGTTGGGTAAAAGACAGACCCAGGCAAACCGCACCATATTGCAGGATGAAGGTAAAAAGCTTAAAACCGCTTCGGGCAAACGCACGCTGACCCACGCAGAGTTTGAAACTCATCTCAAGTCTACTAACGCTGCGTTGGAATAAACGCTGGCTCCGCCAGGTGGCGGAGCCATTTCTTTACTGGCTGTTATGGCTGTTTCTTGTCCAGTATGTGCGGTGTAATTCTCTGTTTTATTGTCTTGCGACCTTCGGGTAAAACAGAAATCCAGATACGCCGAGAAATGCCACCTTTTACACATAATTTCGTGTACCATACGCGTCCGCGTAAAAAGGCGCGCCGCAATCTGGCGTACTTCTGCTAAGAGTATTTACTTAGTCGTAAAGCAAATGTGTGTTACGGCTGTTATCAGACGCCTGTGAAGGCGACACCCGAGGAAGCTCAATGAACGACAAGAGCGAAAAGTTACAGAAAGTGTTGGCGAGAGCTGGCCACGGCTCACGCCGTGAAATTGAAACTATTATCTCTGCCGGGCGCGTTAGCGTGAACGGCAAAATCGCCACGCTTGGCGATCGTGTTGAAGTCACGCCATCGCTGAAGTTGCGTATTGATGGCCGCCTGATTGATATCAAGCCTGTTGTCGGCCAGGTGTGCCGCGTGCTGGCGTACTATAAGCCTGAAGGTGAGCTATGTACTCGCAGTGACCCTGAAGGTCGCCCAACGGTGTTTGACCGACTGCCGAAACTCAATGGCGCGCGCTGGATTGCGGTGGGGCGCCTTGACGTTAATACCTGCGGTCTGCTCATTTTCACCACCGATGGTGAACTGGCAAACCGCCTGATGCACCCGAGCCGAGAAGTGGAGCGTGAATACGCGGTGCGCGTATTTGGGCAGGTGGATCAGTCAAAACTCAACGAGCTGACGCGCGGCGTGCAGCTTGAAGATGGCCCGGCTGCATTTAAAACCTTGCGTTTTAGCGGCGGAGAGGGCATTAACCAGTGGTATAACGTGACGCTGACGGAAGGGCGCAACCGTGAAGTGCGTCGTCTGTGGGAAGCAGTCGGCGTACAGGTTAGCCGCCTGATTCGCGTGCGCTATGGCGATATCCTGCTGCCGAAAGGTTTACCGCGCGGCGGCTGGACCGAACTGGATCTGGCGCAAACTAACTACCTGCGCCAATTGGTAGAACTGCCTGCGGAAACCACCAGTAAAGTGGCGGTGGAAAAAGACCGCCGGCGCATGAAGGCGAATCAGATTCGCCGTGCCGTGAAGCGCCACAGTAAAACCAGCGCCAACGGGCGTCGTACCGGCGGTGGCCGCACGGGGTCTTAACGGGCGATTTGCAGTCAATGCGCTAAAAAGGGAAAGCGAGGCTTTCCCTTTTTTAATGGTTGCGGTTTGTCAGGCTCGCAGGCTTCGTTGGTCCAACAGGGTACCAGCCTGCAAACGCTGTGTGTTTTTAGCAAACAGAGTACTCGCGCGGCAAGGCCGTCCCGGGCTTATCAGTAATCAATCCCCAGTTGGGCTTTAATACCCGCGTCAAACGCGTGTTTCACCGGGCGCATTTCAGTAACCGTATCGGCCATGTCCAGCAGTTCGCGATGGCAGCCGCGCCCGGTAATGATAACGCTCTGGCGAGCTGGACGTGCCTGAAGTGCCGCCAGTACCTCGTCCAGCGCCAGATACTCATAGGCAATCATATAGGTCAGTTCATCAAGCACCACTAAATCCAGCGTTGCATCGGCCAACATACGCAGTCCGTGCTGCCAGACTTGCAGGCAGGCGGCAGTGTCACTGGCGCGGTTTTGTGTATCCCAGGTAAAACCGGTTGCCATCACCTGGAACTCCACACCGTGAGGCTCCAGCAGGATACGTTCGCCGTTAGGCCATTCACCTTTAATAAACTGAATTACTCCCACGCGTTTACCGTGCCCCACCGCTCGCGCGGCAGTACCGAAGGCGGCAGTGGTTTTTCCTTTGCCGTTGCCGGTAAAGACCATCAAAATACCGCGCTCTTGCTGGGCGGCGGCTACGCGGGCATCGACTTTTTCTTTTAGCCGTTGCTGGCGCTGCTGGTGGCGTTCGTCACTCATTCAGCTATTCCCGGTTTACGTCCCGGCTGGGCATCAAAACACATACCGGTTTTGCGGCGGCTGTCGTCACCCATTAGCCACAGATAGAGCGGCATCAGGTCGCGGGGCGTTTTCAGCTTGTTAGGATCTTCCTGCGGGAAAGCGCTGGCGCGCATTTTTGTGCGGGTGCCGCCCGGGTTAATGGTATTCACGCGCAGATTACGGTGGCGATACTCTTCCGCCAGCACCTGCATCATTCCTTCGGTTGCAAACTTGGATACCGCATAGGCGCCCCAGCTGGCACGTCCCTGGCGGCCAACGCTTGAGCTGGTAAATACCAGCGAGCCGGCATCAGATTTGAGCAGTAGCGGTAGCAGAGCCTGAGTCAGATAGAAGGTAATGTTGACATTAACCTGCATCACGCGCTCCCAGACCTCAGGTTTTTGCTCGCACATCGGCACAATATCGCCAAGAATACCGGCGTTGTGCAGCACACCGTCCAGACGTGGCACCAGCGAGGCTAGTCGCTGACCAAATTGCTGGCAGCTTGCTGCATCGGCTTTATCATAATCCAGTATCAGCCACTGGGCGGCAGGCAGGCCGTGCTGGCTAATTTCTTGCGCGACGGCGCGCAGTTTTTCTTCGTTACGGCCGACCAGAATCACGCTTGCGCCATAGCGGGCGTAGGTGAGTGCGGCTTCACGGCCAATGCCGTCGCTGGCGCCGGTGACCAGAATAATGCGGTTATCAAGCAGGTCGGTTTTAGGTTGGTAATGCACAATGTTCTCCTCATTGCCGAGGTGAGCGAAATGAATGAATAGCGTCAGGTGAGCGCATATAGCCTCGCTTTATGCCCGATTGTGCCGGGGATTTCAATCGGAGGGGCAGAGAGCCGTCCCTTGATTAACATTTTGCAAACATTTCGCCGCAAGTCTGAACAGACTCGCCCATTATAGTGGTCGGGGTGTCCGGCAGGGCGCTACAATAGCGCATCTTACGATTCTCGATGGAAAAGGCGGAACTGTGGATCTGATTATTAACTATGGATTATTTTTGGCCCGTGTCGCGACAGTAGTGGTGGCTATTGCTATCGTGGCGCTGATTCTCACTCATCTGGCAATGCGCAAAAAGCAGCAGCGTGGCGTGCTTGAGGTAACCCGCCTGAATAAGCAGTACCAGGACATCAACGAAACGATGCAAAGCGCGCTGCTTGACGATCATCAGCGTAAGGCGTGGCATAAAGCACAGAAAAAGCGTCTTAAGCAGGAAAATAAAGACGCGAAAGAGAAAGCAAAGCGCGGCGATGATGTGGCCACAAAGCCAGTTCTTTATGTTATTGATTTTAAAGGTAGCATGGATGCTCATGAAGTGGGGGCACTGCGTGAAGAAGTCGGGGCAGTGCTCTCGGCGTACAAACCTAATGATGAAGTGCTGTTGCGCCTTGAAAGCCCTGGCGGCGTGGTACATGGCTACGGCCTTGCTGCCTCACAGCTTCAACGTCTGCGCAGTCGTGGTATTCCTCTGACGGCGGCGGTAGATAAAGTGGCCGCCAGCGGTGGTTATATGATGGCCTGCGTTGCGAATGCTATCGTCAGTGCGCCGTTTGCGATAGTTGGTTCTATTGGCGTTGTGGCGCAGGTACCAAACTTCCACCGGTTGCTCAAGCGTAACGACGTGGATGTAGAGTTGCACACCGCCGGTCAGTATAAACGCACGCTGACGCTGTTTGGTGAAAACACTGAAGAGGGCCGCGAAAAATTCCGCGAAGAGCTGAATGAAACGCATCAGTTGTTTAAAGCGTTCGTAGCTGAAATGCGCCCGTCGCTGGACATCGAACAGGTGGCGACTGGTGAGCACTGGTATGGTATCCAGGCCCGCGACAAAGGACTGGTAGATGAGATAAGCACCAGCGATGACTGGCTGCTGGCACGCCTTGATCAGTTTGAGGTGGTTCAGGTGCGTTATGTGACACGTAAAAGTCTGACCGACCGTGTGACAAAGAGCCTCATGCTAAACGCCGACCGGCTGTTGCTGCGTTGGTGGCAGCGTGGTGAAAAACCGCTACTGTAAACAAAAAGGGGCCGGTAGGTCCCTTTTTCATTTACTGAATGGTGGACATGAGGATGAGACCAGCCCGAAATGCATAGCGATGCATCATTATCTGCACATGCTCTTTGCTGTCTTGCGTAAATTTAAACGTTTGCTCGTTGTCAGGCTCTACTTTTAAATGCCCGCTTTCCACGGGCATTGCTACGTTTATTGTGGCGGCGGAATATCTTGATAAAAGTGGCCTGCCAGTGGCAACTCGAAATAATTATGACGCGAGGTGGTATTTTTCAGACAGCACATGCGCGAGGTGCTTAAACATATTAAACACCGCAGTGCTTTTTGCTGTGGGTAAGCCTTGCTCGTCCAGAAAATATTCACCGCGAAAAATCAGCACGCCATTTTGCTGAACGACATCCGTCGCTTCCATGCCTTTAAGGTAATCCTCATGATCGCGTATCAGTTTATTGGCTTCGGTGAGTAACGTTTCTTTGTCGATAGGTTGGGTTTCGCCGTGCATAATGCTCTCCTTACAAACTGTGTGTAGTTTACGACTGTGCCCATTTAAGGGCAAATTTTGCCGGGGTTTATCGACACAGGTGTAAAGTTCCGAGGGCTGGCGGGATTTAATAACTCATGCTAATAAAGTTGCGTATCAAATTTTATCAGGTACAGTGTGACGCTTTCGCAGAACTGGCAACAGAATTGCTTGACATTCCGGCGATATTCCGTCGTGCTGTATCATATTTGCACGAAAAGCCTGTTTTTTCCGTACGCTGAGTCTATTTTTTGCGAAAACTCAGGCACCGACAAAACAGGGTTGATATCCATTAGCGCCGCCACAATATAGCTGGCACGTCGCCTGTGGGAGGTGAATCAACGTGCGGCGTATTCCTGGAAGAATCAGATAGGTAAAGGTGAATATGGGTAAAGCTCTCGTCATCGTTGAGTC
>JALAGK010000180.1 GCA_022712475.1 Enterobacteriaceae bacterium | reverse complement strand
GCGGTGATTGTGCTGGTCTTCCCGATGGCACTGCCTGCGGGCAATTTCTCTGTTGGCCAGTCGCTGCTGGTTGCGCTGATTTCTGCCGCCATGTACGGCGTTTTCCTGCTTATCCAGACTAAAACGCACCAGAGCCTGTTTGTGTATGAACACGAAGACGAAGGTGACGACGACGACCCGCACCACGGTAAGCCGTCTGCGCACAGCAGCAAATGGCATGCAGCCTGGCTCATCGTCCACCTGATTGCGGTTATTTCAGTGACCAAGATGAACGCCGTTCCTCTGGAATCGCTGCTCTCATGGATGAATGCCCCGGCTGCCTTTACCGGTTTCCTGGTCGCGCTGCTGATTCTCTCGCCGGAAGGGCTGGGAGCCATTCGGGCAGTCATGCAAAATCAGGTACAGCGCGCAATGAACCTGTTTTTTGGCTCTGTGCTGGCCACTATCTCGCTCACCGTGCCCGCCGTTACGCTGATTGCCATCCTGACAGGCAATGAACTTATTTTCTCGCTCGGCGCACCAGAAATGGTCGTGATGCTGGCTTCTCTGGTGCTATGCCAGATTTCGTTCTCCACCGGACGTACCAATGTGCTGAACGGATCGGCGCACCTGGCACTGTTTGTTGCCTATCTGATGACCATCTTTGCGTGATTTACCTGGCAGGCCGCGGCGCGGCCTGCTTCCCCTCAGGGTGAGCGCCCAACCTGGCGCCCCAGCTGCTGCGCCATCTGAATAGCTTCAATAACACGCTCGCGATTAACCCTTGCTGACGATGTCTCCAGCACCGCCTTCCACAGCCTAATCGCCTCCTCATACTCGGCATGCATAAACGCTTCTGACGCCAGCAGCATCAGCGCGGTGACTTCCAGAGGATCAATATCCAGCGCCTGCTCAAGCCAGTTGCGCGCCTGAGGCGTCAATACCTGCCCTGCCTGCCAGTACAGCGCCGTACCATAAGCCGCGTACAACCTGGCATCACCACCACGCAGGCGCAGTGCCTGTTGATAAGCACCCAGCGCCTCGTCGTAGCGGTCGGCCCACAAGGCCTCATCACCCAGTTTTGCCCAATCGTCACCGCTACGTGGCGAAACCGCGGACGTTTTTGCCTGCGACTGGGCTACGCTCTGTGTCTGCCAGGCATACACCGTTTGCCAGCGACCACTGCTGACATAAACAAGTACCGCCAGCACACACACCGTAAGAATTGTGCGTTTCACGAAAGCCTCCTGTGCCAGCACCATAGCCCCGCCATGAGCACCACTAACAGTAGCGGCGGCAAAAGCCACAACACCCACGCCGCGCCACGCAGCGGCGGCTGGTAGCGAACAAAATCGCCGTAGCGGGACGTCATGAAATCAACAATCTCCACAGGCGTTTTCCCCTGCTCAGCCATACTAAAAACCGTATGACGCATCGTTACCGCCACAGGCGCTGTGGACTCCAGCAAATTCTGGTTCTGGCACTGCGGACAACGCAGGCTGGCGGCCACTGAAAGCGCCTGCTTTTGTACCTCAGGCGAACTGAAAGCCCAGGTGTCTACCACCGCAGCGATGGCCACGCCCTGTAACGTCACCCATAGCAATACCCCAAGCAGCAATTTCATGTGCGCCTGCGCCACCACGCACCAGCCAGCACGCCCGACAGCATTAATACACCGCCGCCCCAGATTAACCGCACGCCGCGCTGTACCATAAACCGCGTGGCATAACGCTCTCCTTGCTTTTCAGCCACCAACACATACCAGTCGTGCCAGCCGTCGGTGGCGATACCGGGTTCATACATCCGCTGGTTGCGCACCGTATAAAAACGCCGCTCCGGATACACGTGGGCCTGTATACGCTCGCCACGCTGAATATCTACACGCAACCGCTGCGCGGTATAGTTGCCTGCCGCGATAAACTCACCCTCCTGTAGCGTAAAGCGATAGCCGTCGAGCATCACACTTTCTCCTGATGCCAGCGCCACACTCACCTCTGACTTAAGCCAACCCGCACTGACAATGCCCACCACACACAACATCACGCCCACGTGTGCCAGCCACATCGCCAGGTTTTTCTTGCGGCTACCGGCGAGCATCAACACAACCGCCAACAAACCAAAGGGCGCCATCACGCGATTAAAATAAGGCGCACCCACGGAAATCCGCCCCTCGCCTGTCAGTGACCAGACAACAGGAAACAACGTTCCCACCAGCACCACCATTGCTGATGCACAAAATACCCCCAGCCCCCCCATTAACCACAGCGAAGGTAGCTCGCCGTCTGGTAGCGCACGGTAACCGCGCGCACCCGCTGCAAACGCCAGCAACATACTGCCACTCAGTACAATAAAGAGCGCAAACAGCGGCAGGGCACGTGCTTCATCCAGTGCAAACGCGTGTACCGACTGTAACACGCCGGAACGGACAACCAGTGTTCCCAGCAATGTCAGTAGCACACTTACGGCGGCCAGCAGGGTCGTTGTGCGCACCAGATGACCGCTACGGCGCATAATATTCACCCCATGCAGGCACGCCGCTCCAGTGAGCCAAGGCAGTAAGGCAGCGTTCTCAACGGGATCCCAGAACCACCAGCCCCCCCAGCCCAGCTCACTGTAGGCCCACCAGGACCCGAGGATAATTCCAGCGCTCAGTAGCGCCCAGGACAGCGCCAGACTTCTGCTACAAGCGTGCGCAAGTGTTTTTACGGGCGTCTGACAGAACAGTCCCGCCAGGAGCAGCGCACAGCAAAAACCTGCTCCGGCATAACCCAGATAAAGCAGCGGTGGATGGCACAGCAGCGCCGGGTGTTGCAACATGGGATTAAGATCTCGCCCATCGGCAGGGACGGGAAACTGGCGCAAAAAAGGATCGGAGGTGGTCACAATAAAAATCAGCAACCCGACCTGTGCCAGGGCGATAAACACTTCAGTGAGCAGCCGCAACCGCCGTTGCGTGCCTGGCCAGCGCCGGGCAGCAACGATCTGCCAGAGCGCCAGACACAAACTCCAGAACAGCAGTGAGCCTTCATGCCCGCCCCAGGGGGCGGCAAGCTTGTAAAACAGGCTCAATCCGCGATTGCTGTGCTGCGCCACATAAAACAACGAGAAGTTATCCTGCACAAACGCCAGCGTCAGCAATCCCCAGGCCAGCGTCAGCCAAAACGCGACAAACGTGCTGGCATGCTGCAACGTTTTAGCTGCCCTGCGCTGCCTGTAAATGAACAACCGCGCGCCGTTGACGACAACCGACAGGCAAGTAAACAGTGCCAGAAGCAGGCATAAATAACCCACTTCTGGCAACCACGTAAACACGACATCAGGCAACGGTCATCTGCCCCGCATAAAGGATGAAAAAACGCAGCATCAGCACGCCCAGCAACGTACAGCTGCAGGCGAGAATCACCTGCAAACGCGGCTTATGCAGCAGCAGGCGCAACAATAGCGGCAGCACAACCCCCACACCCACTACGCCCCACCAGAACCACTGCGTCCAGAAACCGCCGCCCATTGCCGCCTCAAGCGCACGCAGCCTGCCGTCATCGCCCAGCGCCATGCCAATAAAAAACGCCACCAGAAGGAAAATTTCCATTGCCAGTACCGGCTTTTCCAGCACATGCAAGCGGTGCATCAGCCTGCTATCGGTTGCGCGCAGTGC
>JALAGK010000179.1 GCA_022712475.1 Enterobacteriaceae bacterium | reverse complement strand
TAGTGTGAGCTGTCGGTAGGCGCTGAGCGTCAGTAGCCCCGGCAGATGGCGGTGTACCCAGTCAAAGCGCTGCCCGGCGGGCAGCCCTGACTCCACGGTCACTATCTTTTCCAGCGCGGCTTTCAGGGTATTGATACGCGCTATTTGCTCGCCTATCTCCTGCTGCTGGCAGGGCTCTGCCTCAAAGCACAATGCGCCTGGCAGTCGCACTGCGGCTTTGCTGCTGCGCTTTTCCGACTGCTGCTGAATAAACAAATGCGTAAAGTGGCGCAGCGCTATCTCTGCTGCGGCTTTGCCTGTGCGCTGGGTGACGATGATGTTATCCAGCGGCTCGTGCTCTTTGCCTTTCTCTACCGGCGGCAACTCAAACACGCGGGCGACGAGCAGGCGGCGGGATTCCAGCATCTGGCGCAGCGCCAGTAATTCGTGCTCCAGCGTTCTGAACGTGCTGGTTAGTCGGTCGATCAACGCGTAATGGCTCATTATTACCTCAGCACACTGTCTACAAAGTAGTTACAACATGCTAAAGGTATAACACAGCGGTGCATACTCAGCTAGTGTGCGTGCAAGGCAGAACAGGTAAGTCTGCGTAACGTGGTGGTTTTTGTGCCACAGATTCAGACTGGCGGGCGGTACCAGGAAATCAGCTGAGCGGCCTGGTGTCGCTTGTCTGCGAAGGCCAGCAGAAACGCAGACGTGCGCCGCCGAGCTCGCTTTGGTCGGCACTAACACGACCACCCATTGCAGTTGCGATGGAATGCACAATAGCCAGGCCCAGACCACAGCCGCCGGTTGCGCGGTCGCGGCTCGGGTCCAGACGTACAAACGGTTCAAAAACATGTTCACGCTCATCCGTTGGGATGCCCGGGCCATCATCTTCAACCGTGAGCGCTATCTCCTGTGCCTGCGCTTGCAGCGTGACGCGTAATTGCTGCTGGCTGTAGCGCAGCGCATTGTTAAGCAGATTATCCAGTGCTCGTTCCATCAGACGAACGTCAACATGCTCGGTGGGAGCTATCGTCGGGAGTACCAGTTCAACGTTACGGTCAGCGTGAATAAGCCGTACTTCGTCAATGCGTTCGCGAAGCCAGTCATTCAGGTTGAGGCTTGTTGGATGTAACTCATTCTGCGGTCGGTCAAGGCGCGCATAGGTCAGTAACTCTTCTATCAGCGCTTCCAGTTGGCCGATATCACGGTTGAGCCCCTGGGACTCATCCTCACTGAGATTTTCACTCATTGCCAGCCGGTAGCGCAGGCGCACCAGCGGTGTGCGCAATTCATGAGCGATACCATCAATCAGCTGTTTTTTGCTGGCAATGAGCGTATTGATGTTATCGGCCATCTGGTTGAACGCCACGCCCATGCGTTCAAAGCTTGATGCGCTATCGAAATGCAGTCGTTCGTCAAGATGGCCGCTGCCAAAGCGTTGGGCGGCAGACTCCAGCTTTAGCATGTCCTGCCAGTGTGGGCGCATCCAGATGAATACCGGAAAGGCCAGCGATATGGCGATAAAGGCGATAAGCATCACGTCCAGCAGGCGCATCTGGTGCAGGAAGAACAGATATGGCACTGGACCGGCAACGAGGACGTAGCGGCTGTCAGGAATGCGCTGAATAAAGGTGTATTCCTCATCCAGCGCCACAATATCGCCGTTTATCAGCTTCCTGGTGGAGGCAGGATCGAGGTGATAGTCACTCAGTGGTTCAATGCTCAGATCGAACGACAGATTGAGGTCGGCGTCATCGAGGGTTTTGCTCCAGTCACGCGGCGGGATCTCTTTAAGTTCGCTTCGCACCATATACAGTGAGCTGGTCATCAGGTCTTCCAGCGTCTGGCGCCCGGCACGCTCGGCGGTAAATTTATAGACCAACCCGACCAGCATCGTCATGACCAGAAAGCAGGCAAACAGCAGCAGGTAGAACTGAATAAACAGCTTTTTCATAACACCTTCAGGGCCGGGCGAGGCGGCGAATTACGGCTCCCAGGCATGGGGAGCAAACAGGTAGCCTTTATTGCGAACAGTCTTGATACGAAACGGCTCAGCCGCACTATCGCCGAGCTTTTTACGCAGGCGCGACACGGCGACATCCACACTACGGTCCAGTCCGTCATAGCTCACACCGCGCAGGTTTTTCAACAACGCGTCACGGTCCATGATGTGCCCGGCGTGGGTCGCAAGCTCCCACAGCAGGTCAAAATCCGCAGACGACAGCGACACATCCTGCATGCCGAGTGTCACCTGGCGGTTTACCGGGTCGATGCACAGCGTGCCAAAACGCAGTGGACGATGGGGCAGTAATGTGGAACTGGGCTGGACCTGCTTACTGGTGGGCCCACTGATCGGCGACTGGCGTAGATGCAGGCGCAAGCGGGCAAGTAGTACCGGCGGCGGTGTGGTTTTGAGAATATAGTCGCAGGCACCAAGCTCAAGCGACAAAATATGGTTCATATCGCTGTCAAGCGAGGTCAGCAACACAATAGGACCGGGCCACTGTGGGCGCAGATCGCGACACAGCGTCATGCCGTCTTTGCCCGGTAGCATGATGTCGAGTAACACCAGGTCGGGCTGCTCCCTGAGGATGGTCTCTTCAGCGCGATCGCCACGGCTTTCAATCACGGTGTCGATATCATGTTTGCCAAGCCAGGCGGCGATGAGCTGCCCGACTTCAGGATCGTCTTCTACAAATACAATTTTGCTCATGACTTGTCACACATCATCCAGAAGACAGCACCATACACCGACGCGAGTTACGGCGCTATCGTTAGCGCAGTGGGCGACCGCCATCTACGGCAAAACTGCGTCCGGTTACAAAGCGGCTGGTCAGCAGATAATCTACCAGGTCGAGGATCTCTTTCTCGCCAGGCGCAATTTTCATCAGCGACTTGTTAAGCGCTTTCTGGCGATAGTCGGCATCATCACTTTCATTAAATAAAATCAGCGCCGGGGCAATCGCATTGACCTTGACCTCAGGCGCCAGTTTGCGGGCAAACGAGCGGGTGAGGTTGTCCAGCGCCGCCTTGCTGGCAGCGTATGCAATATGCTTATCGCTGCCGGTTTCCACTACGTAGTCGGTAAAGTGAATGATATCGGATGCCGCGTGGCCATAACCACGCAGCAGTGGAGCAAGATGGTGGTTGAGCAGATAGGGAGCGTGAACGTGGATTTGCAGCATGCAGTGCAGTGTACTGGTG
>JALAGK010000021.1 GCA_022712475.1 Enterobacteriaceae bacterium | reverse complement strand
TCCCCAGACATTCGCGAAGACAAGCAGCGCAAAGTGAGCCCCGTACCGGCACACCTGATTTTTGCTCTACTCAATCAAAGTGAACCTCGCAAGGAGGCCAGCCCGGCACCGCACTACGATGCTGGTGAAGAGCTGAAAATTACACTTCGCAATGGCAGAATGCGCCCGCAGCATATCCGCGACATCGTGATCACCGTGCGCGACATTGACGATTTACTTCAGCATGAGGTGCAGACACAACTGCGTGAACTGCGCGCAACACTGCCGTTAAGCGCGCTGGATATTGCAGAGCCGTTACTTAATAGCCCGCTGCTCAACACTACCTGGCAAGCCCCTTTGATGGCGAACCCCATCTGGATGCGCCTGCAACAGATTTTACATTTTATTGATGAACTGGGTGTCTCACTCAACCTGCGTCTGGACATCAAAAGCACTCCGCAGCGGCTGGGCCAATTTTTACGCCATTGTGTTGATTATTTTCCGCCTTCCCGCCTCAACCGCTGGCGTTTTTTATGGGTATGGTCTGCCGACAGCCCCACTGGCCAAAACGAGCAAAGCTGGAAAACACTGCGCTGGTGTATACGCCAGCACCTGCCCCAGGCGCAAATTGGCCTTTATTACCCGTTTGCCCCCGGTACTGACGGCCTTCGCCATGAACCGCTCTGGCATCAATCCTGGCTGCGTGAGGCTGATTTTATTGCCTGTACCGCTGATGCTAACGAAACACTTGGCCTGCATAGCAACCACGACGAAGACACACCACTCCAGCGCGCGGTGGATTACCCATCGCAAAGATTGCAGGCCATTACCACTGAATTACATCGCCACAAGCTGGCATTGCCCATCCATCTGCTGGCTTGGAACACGCTAACCGGACAGACGCTGTATGCCAACGGCGGTTTCTTTCGCGGTGCGCTACTCATGCATACCCTGCTCAGCTTGCCTGAAAGCGTCGTGAATGTCGGTTTCTGGCTCAATGCCACACTGCAACACGAAGCGCTGGAAGATGAGAAGTTCGACACGTCA
Source organism: Enterobacteriaceae bacterium (assembly GCA_022712475.1). GTDB lineage: Bacteria > Pseudomonadota > Gammaproteobacteria > Enterobacterales > Enterobacteriaceae > Tenebrionibacter. Next base: position 3,679 of record JALAGK010000021.1, on the reverse strand, counting down.
AGCCTGGCCATCTGGTTTGGTGATGCGCTGCCGCGCCCGGTCTATTGGGTGCTACGTCTATGGTGCCGACTGCGCGGAGAGCGTGTTGCCAGCGGCCCAGGCCACCTGCTCACACGTAGCAACGACGGCTGGCAACTGCTCTTGAGTAACACCGTTGCATTTAACCCGGACTTATCCAGCCAGGAAGCGTTTATCCAGCGTTTTCGCCGCCAAACGAGCCTGACGGTCTGCGGCATACCACCTGGGCGCTGGCGTATTCGCCGCCTGCGCTTCGATCAGCAACACGGCGCGTTGTTTCCGTTGATGGAACACATGCAGTCCTTAAGTGGTCCGGATGCTGAGGCGCTGGACTGGATACGCCATCATGCCCGCCCACACATGCAGATGTGGGAGGAAACGCTGTCCGACCAATGGCTGGTGCATGAGACCCTCGAAAGCAACGCGCTGGTGCTTTACGAACTGTCAGCACTGCGCTGAATTCGCCCAGAAAAGACCCGGCTGTGCGTTGGGCTTTGGGAAGCGCCCTGATGTGAGATACACTTTGCCAATTGCAGACGAAAACTCAAAAACTTATGCGTGGATTTATTCCTTTCCTGTTATTGACGCTGGGCACCCTAAGCGCAACGGTGCATGCCGGGGCCCCCGCTAAACCCGCACTGGACATTCGCCAGAGCGGGTTTGTTTATTGCGTTAGTGGACAGGTGAACACCTTTAACCCCCAACAATCCAGTAGCGGTTTGACCGTGGATACCCTCGCCGCCCAGCTGTACGACCGTCTGCTTGACGTTGACCCGTATACCTACCGGCTGGTGCCTGAGTTGGCTGAAAGGTGGGAGATACTTGATAACGGTGCGACCTATCGTTTCCACCTGCGCCGCAATGTGCAGTTTCAGACCACCGCGTGGTTCACGCCAAAGCGGGCATTAAACGCGGATGATGTGGTATTCACTTTTGAACGCATCATTAATGAAAACCATCCCTGGCACTACATTAACGGCGGCAGCTATCCCTATTTCGACAGTTTGCAATTTGGCAGCAACGTCAAAAACGTGCGCAAGCTTGATAATTACACCGTTGAATTCCAGCTCAAGCAGCCTGACGCCTCATTCCTGTGGCACCTTGCTACCCACTATGCGTCGGTGATGTCGGCGGAATATGCCAATAAGCTCGCGGCGGAAGATAAGCAGGAACAACTGGATCGCCAACCCGTCGGCACGGGGCCGTTTCTGTTGAGCGAACACCGGGCCGGGCAATATATCCGCCTGGCGCGTCATGAGAAGTTCTGGCGCGGCGTGCCGCGTATGCCGCAAGTGGTTATCGACCTTGGTTCAGGTGGCACCGGTCGTCTGTCAAGACTGCTGACTGGCGAGTGCGACGTACTGGCCTGGCCTGCCGCTAGCCAGCTCACCATTTTACGTGACGACCCGCGCCTGCGCCTGTCGCTGCGACCGGGCATGAACATTGCCTATCTGGCGTTTAACACCAATAAACCGCCGCTCAACAATCCCGAAGTCCGCCACGCGCTGGCGCTGGCAATCAATAACCAGCGTCTGATGCAGTCGATTTATTACGGTACGGCAGAAACCGCGGCCTCTATTTTGCCGCGAGCCTCCTGGGCTTATGATAATGATGCCCGGGTAACGGAATATAACCCGAAGAAAGCGCGCGCGCGGCTGGAAGAACTCGGCGTGCAGAATCTGCAATTACAGCTCTGGGTGCCCACCAGCTCTCAGGCCTGGAACCCAAGCCCACTGAAAACGGCAGAGCTGTTGCAGGCCGACATGGCGCAGATTGGCGTTAAAGTGACAATAGTCCCGGTCGAAGGGCGCTTCCAGGAGGCCCGGTTGATGGACATGAACCACGACCTGACGCTGGCCGGTTGGGCGACCGACAGCAACGACCCGGACAGCTTCTTTCGCCCACTGTTAAGCTGTGCTGCAATCCGCTCGCAGACCAACTATACCCACTGGTGCAATCCTGAGTTTGACAACGTGCTCCAGCAAGCGCTGCGTTCCCAACAGCTGGCGGCACGCATTGATGACTACGATCGCGCCCAGCGTATTCTGGCCCAGGAGCTACCTGTGCTGCCGTTGGCCTCTTCATTGCGCCTGTTGGCCTACCGTTATGACATCAAAGGGCTGGTACTCAGTCCCTTTGGCAACGCCTCGTTTGCCGGTGTTTATCGCGATGATGCTGAGGGCACAACACCATGATCATTTTTACTCTGCGCCGACTGCTCCTGTTGCTGGTGACGCTGTTTCTACTCAGTCTGGTGGGCTTTAGTCTGAGCTATTTCACACCCCACGCACCGCTGCAGGGCGCGTCTGCCTGGAACGCCTGGTGGTTCTGGTTCAACAGTCTTTTACACTGGGATTTTGGCGTGTCCAGTATCAACGGACAACTCATTAATACACAGCTGCGCGAGGTGTTTCCTGCCACGCTGGAACTGTGTTTTTACGCCTTCACGCTGGCACTGTTGGTGGGTATTCCTGCCGGCATGCTGGCGGGCGTGATGCGTAATAAGTGGCAGGACAAACTTATTTCCGCACTGGCGCTGGTCGGTTTTTCGATTCCTGTGTTCTGGCTGGCGCTGCTGTTAACTCTTTTTTTCTCGCTCAATCTCGGCTGGCTGCCGGTTTCCGGGCGTTTTGACCTTCTCTATGAAGTGAAGACCGTGACGGGTGTGGCGTTAATTGACGCCTGGCGTGCCGACTCACCGTGGCGCCACGAGATGATTATCAGCGCCCTGCGCCATATGGTGCTGCCGGTATTAACACTGGCTGTGGTCCCTACCACCGAGGTGATTCGCCTGATGCGTAACAGTACCATTGAGGTGTTTGACCAGAACTACATCAAAGCCGCCGCCACGCGCGGGCTGTCGCGCTTTACCATTTTACACCGCCACGTGCTGCACAACGCCCTGCCGCCGATTATTCCGCGTCTCGGATTGCAATTTTCCACCATGTTAACACTGGCAATGATTACAGAGATGGTGTTCAGCTGGCCCGGGGTTGGCCGCTGGTTGGTGAATGCCATTCGTCAACAGGATTATGCCGCTATTTCTGCCGGTGTCATGACAATCGGCGCACTGGTGCTGATTGTGAACGTGATTTCAGACATTCTGGGCGCGATGGCCAACCCATTGAAACATAAGGAATGGTATGCCTTACGATAGCGTTTATCGCGAAAGACGCGCACCCGGTGCGCTGCGTAACGTCTGGGGTAAATTTTATGCTGACCCGAGCGCGATGATTGGTCTGTACGGCTGTGGAGTACTGGTGGTGCTGTGTCTGTTCGGCGGTCTGCTGGCTCCCTACGATATCAACCAGCAGTTTCTTGGCTACCAGTTGCTGCCGCCTTCCTGGTCGCGCTATGGCGACGTTTCCTTCTTCCTGGGCACCGACGATCTGGGCCGTGATGTCCTGACGCGCCTGCTTAGCGGCGCGCTGCCGACAGTGGGTGGGGCATTTATTGTTACACTCGGTGCGACTGCCATTGGCCTACTGCTGGGTGTGTTTGCCGGTGCAACCCACGGATTGCGCTCGGCGGTGCTCAATCACGTACTCGACACGCTGTTGTCACTGCCGTCTCTACTACTGGCGATTGTGGTTGTGGCCTTTGTTGGTCCGCATCTCACTCACGCCATGTTTGCCGTCTGGCTGGCACTCATGCCGCGCAT
>JALAGK010000178.1 GCA_022712475.1 Enterobacteriaceae bacterium | reverse complement strand
CGTGCTATCAAGCGCGCGCGCTACCTGTCTCTGCTGCCGTACACTGATCGTCATCAGTAATCGGCCACGGTCCACTAATACGACTTTGAGAGGATAAGGTAATGCAAGTTATTCTGCTTGATAAAGTAGCAAACCTGGGCAGCCTGGGCGACCAGGTAAACGTTAAAGCGGGCTACGCTCGTAACTTCCTGGTTCCGCAGGGCAAAGCTGTGCCGGCAACCAAGAAAAACGTTGAGTTCTTCGAAGCACGTCGCGCTGAGCTGGAAGCCAAACTGGCTGAAGTTCTGGCGGCTGCTAATGCTCGCGCTGAGAAAATCAACGCACTGGGCACCGTTACCATCGCGTCTAAATCTGGCGACGAAGGTAAACTGTTCGGTTCCATCGGTACTCGCGACATCGCTGACGCTGTAACTGCAGCTGGCGTTGCTGTTGCCAAGAGCGAAGTTCGCCTGCCGAACGGCGTTCTGCGCACCACCGGTGAGCACGAAGTGGACTTCCAGGTTCACAGCGAAGTATTCGCTAAGCTTATCGTGAACGTAGTGCCTGAATAAGCCTGCGTCATGATGTTAAAAAGCCCGCTTATGCGGGCTTTTTGCTTTTCTGAACAAAAAATCAGTTCACACGCATAAAGCGGCCATCCGGCTGGCGGGTGAATAACTCCTGATCGTCACCGCCTTCAATGGTTAAACCGGTAATCACGCCGCTGGCATTCTGGCGTATGCGCACCACCTGGCCACTCTCAAGGCTGCTGAGTGGTTTGCCGTGGCCCTCGACCTGAATCATGGCAAGTACGTCTGCTGTAGGAAGATTATTGTCGCGAAAAGTCTGCACCAGCGTTTTGCCGCGCCCGATGCGATAAGCGCGCCAGCGCTGCTCGCTGTCGTTGTCCTGGAAAGGCACGGGGGCCAGGTCTGTCGTGGCGATAAAAGCCGGGGGCGTAGTCGCAAAGCGGCTTAGCAGCTGTCGCGTGAGACTGGCCTGGCGCTCTTCGGGTGAGGGCATCAGTACGCCTGTTACTATCAATAACGCGCTGATAATAATGCCACGACGGTGCATCGACGGCAGAGGATCCATAAGCGTGATATGGTCAGGGGCGTGCCACAGGCGTGCCAGAGCGGGTTTTACCGAGAATTGCGTTAGCATACGCTCCTCCTTTCCATGTAAATGTTCCTTCACTCGCCGCTGTCCCGTGCGGCGAAAGGGGGTTTTCCTTGTTTCTTCGGCAGTGCTCAGGCCCGAATATAACAGTGCTAACTGTATGAAGTCCTGAGTAATGTCAGGTTACGTTAGTGCGCAGGCGCTATTGTTTCCATTTCGTGCGCGTTTGTCACCCCCCTGTGAGAATTTTACCCGAAGAGGCTGTGCTGTTATGCTGCCGCTACTTTTAACCCTAATGAAAGGAAAAGCCATGACAACCCCTTCTTTTGACAGCGTTGAAGCGCAAGCCAGCTACGGTATCGGTTTACAGGTAGGCCAGCAGCTGAGTGAATCAGGTTTGCAGGGCCTGTTGCCAGAAGCGCTGGTTGCCGGCCTGCGCGATGCGCTGGAAGGGAATGCGCCGGCGGTTCCGGTTGATGTTGTACACCGTGCGCTGCGTGAGGTTCACGAACGTGCTGATGCTGTGCGTCAGGCGCGCCAGAAGGAAATGGCGGCAGAAGGCCAGAAATTCCTGGATGAGAACCAGAAAAAAGACGGTGTGAGCACCACCGAGTCTGGTCTGCAGTTCCGTGTTATCACCCAGGGCGACGGCCCGATTCCGTCACGCAAGGATCACGTGCGTGTGCACTACACCGGTAAGCTCATTGACGGCACGGTATTCGATAGTTCCGTTGCTCGCGGCGAACCGGCTGAGTTCCCGGTTAGTGGCGTTATCGCTGGCTGGATCGAGGCGCTGACCCTGATGCCGGTTGGCTCTACGTGGGAACTGGCGATTCCGTACAACCTTGCGTACGGCGAGCGCGGTGCAGGTGCATCCATTCCGCCGTTCAGCACGTTGATTTTTGAAGTCGAGCTGCTGGAAATTCTGTAAGTCTTTCCTGTAGTAATAAAATGGGCCGTAATGGCCCATTTTTGTTTTTATTACAGTGCGCTTGCGGCGTGGGTTGTATTGCAATTGCTTATGGCCCGAAGCGCCGGGCGTGATGTGAGCGCCGCAGCTGAATATATTTTTCTTACCATTCGAAGTTTCGTTTCAAATAATCCTGGAAATAAATAATTTTATCTTGCAAAGAGAGGCAGGAAAGGTATTTTTGTGAGTTGTTTCGCGTAACGAGAATGATCTGACACCATTTTTGAACATTATATTAACATCTCTTTCAAGATGCGATAAGACATTCTCATCTGTCTGGCTGAACGTTAACCAGACTTCGGAACATCCATTCCAGAATAAAGGCCGCAGAGCCGTACAACACACAACGCAGGTACAGGAAAAATATGGTAGACCAGATTAAAGTTGCTGATGAGGCGCAGGAGCCGGGCGAACGCACGCTACGGCGAAATCTAACTAACCGGCATATTCAACTTATTGCTATTGGCGGCGCTATTGGTACCGGCCTGTTTATGGGCTCAGGGAAAACCATTAGCCTCGCAGGCCCGTCCATTATTTTCGTCTACATGATTATCGGCTTTATGCTGTTTTTTGTGATGCGCGCAATGGGCGAGCTGTTGCTTTCTAACCTCGAATACAAATCGTTTAGCGATTTTGCTGCTGACCTGCTTGGCCCGTGGGCGGGTTATTTCACTGGCTGGACCTACTGGTT
>JALAGK010000177.1 GCA_022712475.1 Enterobacteriaceae bacterium | reverse complement strand
TCGAAACCTAAAAACATGCGTCATCCCCATGCCGGTGAAGAAGGGGGGCGACTTTAGCGAAATGTTCCGTCTGCGGCAAACAGAATTGAAAAGCAAGGCGCAACCCGGTGCGGGCAGGTATGCTCAGTGGCAACGCAATGAGGAATCACTATGCTGACATTGAATTATCATCCGCCTTACGACTGGAGGTGGGTGCTGGGTTTCCTGGGGGCTCGTGCCGTCGCGGGTGTTGAAGAGGTAAGCGCGACAGTCTACCGGCGCACGCTTACCATTAATGGCTACTGTGGGCTACTGACGGTGACACCGGATGAGAGCCTCAGCCAGGTACGCGTTTCACTTAGCGAGGGTTTACTGCCGGTGCAGGATGAGGTGCTGGCGCGTATTGTGCGGCTTTTTGACCTTGCAACTAATCCCTCAGACATGCTGGCCCATCTTGGTAGCCTGGCTGCCACTCACCCTGGCTTGCGACTGCCGGGCTGTATGGACTCTTTTGAGCAGGCCGTGCGCGCTGTGCTAGGCCAGTTGGTGAGCGTGGCGATGGCGGCAAAACTCACCGCCAAAGTGGCACAAACCTGGGGCACGCCGCTGCCAGGCGCGCCGGGCTGGTGGCTGTTCCCGCGCCCGGCGCAACTGGCTGAACTGACGCCGGGCATGTTGAAACCGCTCGGGATGCCGCTTAAGCGCGCCGAGGCGATTATTACCATTGCGAGACTGTGTGTGGCGGGCGAATTTCCGCTTGCGCCACCGCAGGACGTAGAGCAGGGCGTGAAATGGCTTATCGGTCTGCCTGGCATTGGGCGCTGGACCGCCAGCTATTACGCACTACGCGGCTGGCAGGCACCGGATATTTTTTTGCCGGATGATTACGCGGTTAAACAGCGATTTACCGGTATGACGGTTGCGCAGACGCGGCACTACAGTACCCGCTGGCAGCCCTGGCGCTCATACGCGCTCCTGCACATCTGGAACAACAGCAGCTGGCAGCCAACCTAGCGCGTTTTTCTGGTATCAGTTGCGGGAAGTCCCTATAATTGCGGCGTCTGGCGCCCCGGCGTCGCCCTTCCTTACATTATCAGTAAATTCAGGTCGTTTATTTTATGACTGACAAGTCTCATCAGTGCGTCATCATCGGGATCGCCGGCGCATCAGCTTCAGGGAAAAGCCTCATTGCCAGTACGTTGTATCGTGAATTACGCGAACAAGTGGGAGATGAACACATTGGTGTCATCCCGGAAGACTGCTATTACAAAGACCAGAGTCACCTCTCGATGGAAGAGAGGATTAAGACCAACTACGACCACCCAAGCGCGATGGACCATAATCTGCTGTTTCAGCATTTACAGATGCTCAAGCAGGGTAAAAGCGTTGAATTGCCGGTATACAGCTACACTGAACACACCCGCACCAACGAGACGGTGCACGTTGACCCCAAAAAAGTGATTATCCTGGAAGGCATTTTGCTGCTGACCGATGCACGTTTGCGCCAGGAAATGAATTTTTCTATCTTTGTCGATACGCCGCTGGATATCTGCCTGATGCGCCGCATTAAACGTGATGTTAATGAACGCGGTCGCTCCATGGACTCGGTGATGGCGCAGTATCAGAAAACGGTGCGCCCAATGTTCCTGCAGTTTATCGACCCATCAAAGCAGTATGCCGATATCATTGTGCCGCGCGGGGGTAAGAACCGCATCGCTATCGATATCCTCAAAGCGAAGATAAGCCAGTTCTTTGAATGATTGTCCTCGACGCCGTATTCCGGCGTCGTTTGCGTTTATAGCCGCAGGGCGTGGTTATTCCGGCTGCGCTGTGGCAAGGTGAATCAAGTGAAGCCAAAAGGAGAAGTGCGATGCGTCTGTGTGACCGCGATATAGAAGCCTGGCTGGATACCGGGCGTTTAGCCATCACCCCGCGCCCGCCTACAGAGCGCATCAACGGTGCGACTGTTGATGTGCGGCTTGGTAACGAGTTTAGGACCTTTAGCGGCCATACTGCTGCGTTTATCGATCTTAGCGGCCCGAAGGATGAAGTCAGCGCCGCGCTCGACCGCGTCATGAGCGACGAAATCGTGCTGAAGGAAGGCGAGGCGTTTTTTCTGCACCCTGGTGAACTGGCGCTGGCGGTGACGCATGAGTCGGTGACGTTGCCGGACGACCTCGTGGGCTGGCTGGATGGACGCTCCTCGCTGGCACGTCTGGGGCTAATGGTGCACGTGACCGCACACCGTATCGATCCGGGTTGGCACGGGCGCATTGTGCTGGAGTTTTATAATTCCGGCAAACTGCCGCTGGCCCTGCGCCCGGGTATGATGATTGGCGCACTCAGCTTTGAGCCACTGTCTGGCCCGGCTGCGCGTCCGTACAACCGCCGCCAGGATGCGAAGTATCGCGATCAGCAAGGTGCGGTTGCCAGCCGTATTGACAAGGACTGAGACGCCGCTGGGCTGAGGGAGCTATGAGACGACTTTTAACTGCGCTAATGATTCTTCTGGTGGTGCTGGTTGCTGGTATTTCAGCACTGGTACTGCTGATTAATCCTAACGACTTCCGCAGCTACATGGTGCGGGAGGTGGAGCAGCGCAGTGGCTATAAGCTGGCGCTGGAAGGACCGCTGCGCTGGCACGTCTGGCCGCAACTGAGTATTTTGTCCGGACGTATGTCGTTAACGGCACCTGGCGCCAGCGCACCGCTGGTCAGCGCCGAAAATATGCGTCTTGATGTAGCTTTGCTGCCGTTGATTTCCCATCGCCTGCAGGTTCAACAGGTGATGCTGAAAAAATCAGTGATTCAGCTTACCCCGCAAAGCGAAGCGCGCAAGCCAGAAGGCGCACCGGTCGCACCCGGTGAATCGGGTCCGGTAACCCGCGAGCATCGTAACTGGTCGTTTGATATTGGTAGCCTGAATGTGGCAGACAGCGTGCTGGTGTTCCAGCATGCGGATGACGAGCAGATTACCGTGCGTAATATCCAGCTCCAGCTGGAGCAAAATAATCACCGTAAGGCGCAGGTGTCGCTTAACGGACGCGTTAACCGCGACCAGCGTGACCTGAGTCTGGCGATTGAGGCCGTGCTTGAGGCAGACGACAGCGGTGAGAACTTTAGTGCGGATATTACACGTCTTGATTACCAGTTACAGGGCGCGGATTTGCCAAAACAAGGCATTCGCGGCGAAGGCTCGCTGAAGGCGCGCTGGGAAGACCTGAACAAGCGGCTTAGCATCAGCAACCTCAACCTGAAGGCGAATGAGAGTTCACTGCGCGGCGGGCTGGCGGTGGTACTCAACGACAAGCCAACATGGCAGCTTGACCTGACCTCGGATAATCTTAACCTCGATACGCTGCTGGTGCGTGCGCCACTGGCAGATGAGAACGGTGAAGACGCTCAGACAGCGCAAGCGGCGGTGCTGCCGCGTCCGGTTATCTCCGGTAGTGGCGAGCTCCCGGCCTGGAGCGTGCTTAACAGCTCAGACGGCAGTGCAACTTTGCAGTTTGCTAACCTGCGCTGGCGTGGCCTGGCATTCACGAATGTTGATGCGCGCATGGTAAATAAAAACGGGCAGCTTAGCGTTGAACGTCTTAGAGGGGACCTGGGTGCCGGGCGTATTTCATTGCCGGGGAGCGTCGATGCCAGTGGGACACCGGTACATGCAGTGTTTAAGCCTGAAGTCTCAAATATCGAGATTGCCTCCATCCTGAAAGCGTTTGACTATCCGCTGGCGGTCTCGGGCAGTTTGTCGATGAATGGCGAGTTCAGCGGCGACAGCATTGATGCACAGGCGTTTCGCCGCAGTTGGCAGGGCAAGGCCAGTGTGGAAATGGCAAATTCTCGCCTCGAAGGCATGAATTTTCAGCAGCTGGTGCAGCGCGCGGTGACACGCAACAATAATGATGTGCAGGCGCAGCAGGACTATGACGATGCAACCGTCATGGCGCACTTTAGCGCCAGCGCCACGCTCAATAACGGCAAATTACAGCTCCAGCAAATGGTCGGTGAGTCTGCGGTACTGGCGCTAACGGGCAACGGGTCGTTGGATCTGGTTGATGAACAATGCGATGCGAATTTTGCGGTGCGCGTTATTGGCGGTTGGGAAGGTAAAGGCGAACTGGTGGAGCGACTTAAGCAAACACCGATTCCACTACGCATTTACGGCCCCTGGAGCCAGCTTAACTACAATCTTGACGTCGACCGCGTGTTGCGCAACCAGTTGCAGGATGAAGCGAAACGTCGGCTCAGGGAATGGGCAGAGCGCAATAAAGATAACAGCAGCAAGGCGCGTGATGTGCAGCAGCTGCTGGAGGAGCGCGAAAGCCACTGAGGTTAACCAGCCACAGTATTAAATACAAAAAAGCGTGAGGGTAAACACCTCACGCTTTTTTATTGGCCGTGCGCATATCGATGAGCAATACGGCGGGTCAAAACCTGTCGGATGTATCGTTTTAAAACCTTTACCGGCAGCGCGGTATAAATATCCCGGTAGTGTGGCCACATCAAATGCCCGAGGGAAACACGTGTTGTGAGGAGCATTAAGCCCTGCGTCAATATCTTCTCGCTTTACCTGTTCTTCGCACTGGCTTTACTGCTGCCTGTCCGAGTCATCTTCATCTTACCTGTATCTTGATTAGCCCATTACGGTAATTCATCGCGCCCCAGAATAGGGT
>JALAGK010000176.1 GCA_022712475.1 Enterobacteriaceae bacterium | reverse complement strand
GACAGAGGTATTGGCTAATTCTGCTCCACGCTTGCGTGGAGCAGTGCTCTTTGCGGAAGAAACAGGATGAAAACCTCGGACCCAGTACTTTTTGACAAACTGACCCTACGCCACGAACACGCGAGTCTCCCACACTGGCGAGAAATTCTGCTGCGTGACATTGAATGTTTGCTCAACGATTCGGCGCATAGCGCCGCACTGAAGCTACAGCGTTATGAGCACTGTGAAACCTCGGTGGTGAATTATGGACTGCCATCGCTTAGTCAGCAGGTGCCGGTCAATACCGATTTAATGGCGCTGGCACGCCAGATCCAGCGCATTATCGCCACCTTTGAGCCCCGTCTGGATTCGCGTTCTATCAAGGTTGTGCCCCTGATTGATAAGGATCAGACCTGGGTATTGGCCCTTCTTTTTGATATCCACGCACGGTGTTGTCTGCCTGGTGAGGCGACATTCGTGAACCTGCGTATTGCGTTGGATTATTCGTACGGAACGGTGCGTGTGCTGTAACCAGCACCCCATCAATGCACGATAAGTACAAGGACTGTAGGCATGCTCAACGACAACTTTCTTGCGCTTTATAACGAAGAGTTGCGCTATTTACGCGAGGATGGGCAGCAGTTTGCCGCCGCGCATCCTCAGGTTGCTCGTCATTTAGGAATGATGGCCGATGGTGTTCTGGATCCGTTTGTTGAGCGTCTGCTTGAAGGAACGGCTTTTCTTAGCGCGCGTGTTCAGTCTCGTTTGAATCACGAGCAGCCGGAATTTGCGTTGCAAATGTTGGGCAGGGTCGCCCCTTACTGGTATACGCCGCTTCCGTCTATCGCGACTATCGCCATGACACCCGATCTCACCTCACCGCAGTGGCACACTAACGTTACGCTACCGCGCGCAAGCAAGGTGAGGCTTCACGATCCTTCGTTACATAACAGACATGCCACGTTTACCACCGGGCGCAGTTTGAACATCCAGCCGCTGGTCATTGAGCAGGCAGAGTGTGCAAGTGCTCCTCCAGTGCATCTGCCTCAGCGTGCAGCAATGTATTTACAGCAAGGGCAGGCCCATGTTTCCCTGCGTCTGAGCACGCAGGGTGTAGCTTCACTGGCAGAACTTGATTTTGCGCCATTGCACCTGACCCTTGCGGGGGATGCGGTACAGGCTAATCAATTGCTGACGACGCTGTTAAGCGACACGCTGCGCATTGTGTTATGGGCTGAGAATGATGACGGCCAACCGGTTGTCCTGACGCTTCCCGCACAGGCGTTGCGCCAGGGAGGGCTCCGTGAACAAGACGCTCTGTTGCCCTGCGCGATTGGTGAATTGCCTGGGGGGCGATTACTGCGTGAATATTTTGCAGCCCCTTCTCGATTTTTCAGCCTTGAGCTGGATGGCGTTAATCCCTTCCTTCAAAAGGCCTGTCGGGCACATACCTTTGAAGTGATATTTGTTCTGCATCATCGGCCGTTGCACCTACTGGGGCAAGTCAGTGAGCATGATTTCCGGCTATTTGCCACACCGGTTATTAACCTGAGCCGACGCCGCTGTAGCCCGGTGCTTGTCAGCGGTGAGCACACCGAATATCCCGTTATCGTCGACAGACTGAACCCGCGAGCCTGGGAGATCCATCATTTATTAAGCGTTAACGGACTGCTGACAGAAGGTGGTGACGTGGCGTTTTCGCCGCTGAGTGGACATGCGCATTTTGACGAAACGCATCACTGGGCGGGTTACAGCCTGCGCCGTCGGCGTGAGTTTGCCGATAAATACGACGGCGGGGCGGGGGCATTGCCGCAGGACAGCCTGTTTATTTCTTTGTCGCCGGGCAGACAGGGCATGGATATCGACAGGGTTAAGGCGCTTTCTATTGAGGCGATGGTATGCGATCGCTTCCTTGTTCCCAGCCAGCTACAGCAGCCACGGTTTCATCTGGAACAGGCGCTGCCGGTACGCCAGATTGAGACGTTGCGCCATCCGTCACGTCCGCAGGGCGTGCCCGATATTGCTCAGTCATGGAAGCTATTACAGCTGCTGGCCAGCAACCCACTGCGTTATGCCCGCCCTGAAGTGGAAGATTGCTCGTCGCTCATTCGCGACTGGCTGTCGCTGTTTTGCCTGCCGCAGGAAGCCAGTCACTACAAGCGTGTCACCAGTTTAACGCATGCCTGCATCGAGCATAAATTTGAGCGCAGTCAGGAGCCGGGACCGATTGCCTGGATCCGTGGCGTGCAGGCGACAATGGATATTCGCAACAGTCACCACAGCGATAAAGGCGCGTTTTTATTTGCCCGCGTGCTGCACCATGCGCTGGCACAGTACTGTGAGCTTGGGCAAACGTTGCGTATGAATGTTCTGCTCGACGGTGAGCCGATGGCGTCATGGGAGCCTGTGTAATATGTCCAGAATGCCGCATACGTCTACGCCTGCTCGTATTGTCGGTCTTTCCGCTCGTCAGGACTTTTTTGAACTCCTGCGGCGCATTGAGCGCGCTTCGCCTCAGGAACCGCGTCTTGGCACCAGTGGCGATCGCAGCCATCGACGTATCCGTATCTACCAACCTGCCGATCTGGGTTTTGCGCCGCGCGAAGTTGCCGATGTACGCCAGCAGCCTGGAGAACCGGCGGCCCTGGCACCAGTAACGATTTATTGTCGCCATTTTGGGCTGTTTGCGCCCTATGGACCATTACCTGTCTATGTGACCGAACATGCCCGCAATGAGCTCCTGGTGAACCGTAGCCGGGCATTTCAGGATTTTGCCGCCATTCTTAGCCAGCGTATGGCCGTGTTGCATTACCGTGCCTGGTCACAGCTACATGTGGCGGTCGGGCATGACCGGGACACCAGCAATGCATTTATGAACCACGTTCGTGAACTGGCAGGGCTGGCCGGACAGCAGTACATCAACAGGCATGTTCAGCGGGTGCGGGCCGCGTTTGCGGGGGCGTATTTGCCGGGCCGTGGGTCGCTTGTCCAGCTACAGGAGATTTTGACGCATTACTTTTCTGTCCCTGTGAAGGTGGCTGCACATCAGGGAAGATGGATTGAGGATACGAATCACCAGCAAAACCATCGGCTGGGGCAGCTTGGCGAAACGCGGCTTGGGCGGCGTTTCTTTGACGTACAGCACAGCCTGAGCGTGCATATCGGACCGGTATCGGGTGATGAGTATGCGTTATTTGAACGTGGCAGTGAGCGCCTGAAAACGTTGGTGTGCCTGTGTCACGACTTTGTGCGCCACCGGATGGTGCTTGATATCAACATCATTATCCAAACCTCGCCAGAGATGGCCTGTGGTTTGCGACGTGGAAGGCTTGGACGCCATAGCTGGCTTAAGCCTGGCACGGCGTTGAGCGTACGTCCTCTTTACAGAACGGTAACCTGATCACAGGAGAGAAACGGTGTACCAGCGTGAACGTCTTTTTAACCGACTAGGCCCTTTTGCCTACCGCACTTTTGTAGAGGCAACGAGGCTGTGCCGTAGCTATCGCCACGAAGAGGTGGAACTCGAACACTGGCTCAAGGTGTTGCTGGACCGCCAGGATGGCGATCTGCCTGCTTTGCTGACGCACTATGGCCTCAACCAGGGCGTGATTATCTCGCGACTCGATAACATCGTGCGTCATATGCCCAGTACCAGCGTGGCCATGCAGGATTTATCAGAACGGCTTGAGTCCGCCGTGGCGGCAGGTTTACTGGTCAGTCAACTGACAGGCGAACAGAAAAAAATTCGCACGGCACATATTCTGATTGGCCTGCTGCAGGAGCCGCGACATCAGCGCTGGCTGTACCGCTTGTGCGATGAGTTTAAAAAACTGCCTGCGGCACAGATTGCTGATGAATACGCGGCGGTATTGCAAAACTCCTGTGAACATGACACTGACGACACAGAGATACCGGATGTACAGGCGCCCGCTGTAGACGAGAGCGAACAGGTGTTGCTGAAGTGGTGCAGCGATATGACTCAGCAGG
>JALAGK010000175.1 GCA_022712475.1 Enterobacteriaceae bacterium | reverse complement strand
CTATACATTATCTCGTCGTCCTCAACGGCTATTTTCCCTGGCCAGTCTTGCGCTTGCGACCGGTAATTCCACCGCTTGTTTTGCCCTCGACCAGCACCACTCACTACCTGCCTTATCGGACAAAACGAATGTTTACCGCAAGCGTATTCATGCCGTTTATCATTACCCGCCACATAGTCTTACTATTAACAGTGACAATGATCCTCGCGTGTTTATTAAATGATGAACGCAGCCCAGCTGATATAACCGTCTGGTCGCAATGATATTTTTTTGTTTCTCTCAAAGCTTTCTCGACTGGTTACCGTCATTTTATTTAATGGCCGTTACGCTTTTCTGTGTATGCACACTCGCGAATTACACCGCTGTTGCTATGCATTGATAGCAAGACAAGGATGGAGAGGTTGTCGCTAATTTTCGGAATTAAAAAAGCCCCGCATGCGGGGCTTTTTACATCCAAAGCGAGTGATAACAATCAGAACGGAATGTCGTCGTCAAAATCCATCGGCGGTTCGTTAGACGGTGCTGGTGCGCTCTGTGGCTGTTGCTGCTGCGGGCGAGACTGCGCGCCGCCGCTGAACTGCTGACCGCCGCCCTGCGGCTGCTGCGGCTGACCCCAACCGCCCTGCTGCTGGCCACCGCCAGCAGCACCGCCTGCGCCGCCCTGGCGACCGCCCAGCATCTGCATCACGCCGCCAATCTGCGGCACGTTGATCTCGGTGGTGTAACGCTCCTGACCACTCTGATCGGTCCATTTGCGGGTACGCAACTGGCCTTCAATATAAACCTGAGAACCTTTACGCAGATATTCGCCAGCCACTTCAGCCAGCTTGCCGAACATCACCACACGGTGCCATTCGGTCTGCTCTTTCATCTCACCGGTCTGCTTGTCGCGCCAGGATTCAGAGGTAGCCAGCGTCATGTTGGCAACTGCACCGCCACTCGGCAAATAGCGTATTTCCGGGTCCTGACCCAGGTTCCCGACGAGAATCACCTTGTTTACGCCTCTGCTGGCCATGTTCGTGTCTCCTGAGATGGTTTCAAAATAGTGTAAAACGCGTGATTCTATCACGCCAGCCTCAGAGATTATACCTGCGGCCTGTCTTCAAGAAATCTATCACACCGAATGCAATTTGCGAAAGAACACTGGATATTCATTCAGGTTAAATTGTGTCATAATTAGCCGTTTCTGGTCGCCGGTAAACAGCCCGGCGCAGGCGTTACTTCCGGGAAAGGTGAATGGATAAGATAGAAGTCAGGGGTGTACGCACCCACAATCTCAAGAACATTAATCTCGTCATTCCTCGCGACAAACTTATCGTTATCACCGGCCTGTCCGGCTCCGGCAAGTCGTCGCTGGCGTTTGACACGCTGTATGCAGAAGGCCAGCGCCGCTACGTTGAGTCGCTGTCTGCCTACGCGCGCCAGTTCCTGTCACTGATGGAAAAGCCCGATGTTGACCATATTGAAGGTCTGTCGCCTGCCATTTCTATCGAGCAGAAATCTACCTCGCACAACCCACGCTCCACCGTAGGTACCATTACCGAAATCCACGACTACCTGCGCCTGCTGTTTGCCCGCGTGGGTGAGCCGCGCTGCCCGGATCACGACGTGACGCTTGCGGCACAAACCGTGAGCCAGATGGTGGACAACGTACTGAGCCAGCCAGAAGGTAAACGCCTGATGCTGCTCGCGCCCATTATTAAAGAGCGCAAAGGCGAACACACTAAAACGCTGGAAAACCTGGCAAGCCAGGGCTACATCCGCGCGCGTATCGACGGCGAAGTGTGCGATCTGTCAGATCCACCGAAGCTGGAGCTCCAGAAAAAACACACGATCGAGGTCGTGATCGACCGCTTTAAGGTACGTGAGGATCTGGCAACTCGCCTGGCGGAATCCTTTGAAACCGCGCTGGAGCTGTCCGGCGGGTCGGCCATTGTTGCGGATATGGACGACCCAAAAGCTGAAGAACTGCTGTTCTCGGCAAACTTCGCCTGCCCGATTTGTGGCTATAGCATGCGCGAGCTTGAACCGCGCCTGTTCTCCTTTAATAACCCTGCCGGTGCCTGCCCAACCTGCGACGGCCTGGGCGTGCAACAGTATTTCGACCCCGATCGCGTAGTGCAGAACAAAGAGCTATCGCTGGCCGGTGGCGCTATCCGCGGCTGGGATCGCCGCAATTTCTATTACTTCCAGATGCTGCGCTCGCTTGCCGAACACTATAAATTTGACGTAGAAGCCCCGTGGGACAGCCTCAGCGACAAGGTTCGCGAAGTTATCCTTAACGGCTCCGGCAAAGAAACCATCGAATTTAAATACATCAACGACCGTGGTGATACCTCGGTGCGCCGCCACCCGTTTGAAGGCGTGCTGCACAACATGGAGCGGCGCTACAAAGAGACGGAATCCAACGCGGTGCGCGAGGAGTTGTCTAAATACATCAGCAACCGCCCATGTATCAGCTGCGAAGGCACACGCCTCAATCGCGAAGCGCGGCACGTGTTTGTTGAAAACACCTCGCTGCCTACCATCTCAGACATGAGCATCGGCCATGCCATGGACTTCTTCACCAATATGAAGCTGTCCGGCCAACGCGCAAAAATCGCCGAAAAAGTGCTTAAAGAGATTGGCGATCGCCTGAAGTTCCTGGTGAACGTTGGTCTGAACTACCTCACGCTCTCACGCTCGGCAGAAACCCTGTCCGGTGGTGAGGCGCAGCGCATCCGTCTGGCAAGCCAGATTGGCGCGGGGCTGGTAGGCGTAATGTACGTGCTCGATGAGCCGTCCATTGGTCTGCACCAGCGCGACAATGAGCGCCTGCTCGGCACGCTGATTCACCTACGCAACCTCGGCAACACCGTGATTGTGGTGGAGCACGACGAAGACGCCATCCGCGCCGCCGACCACGTCATTGATATCGGCCCAGGTGCTGGCGTGCACGGCGGCCAGGTAGTGGCAGAAGGCCCGCTGGAGGCGATTATGGCGGTGCCGGAGTCGTTGACCGGCCAGTTTATGAGCGGCAAGCGCCAGATTGAAATACCAAAACAGCGCGTGAAGGCCGACCCGTCTAAAGTGCTCAAGCTCACTGGCGCACGCGGCAACAACCTGAAGAACGTGACGCTGACGCTGCCGGTGGGACTGTTCACGTGTATCACTGGCGTGTCCGGCTCCGGTAAATCGACGCTGATCAACGACACGCTGTTCCCGATTGCCCAGCGCCAGCTTAACGGGGCCACCAGCGGCGAACCGGCACCCTATCGCGATATCCAGGGGCTGGAGAACTTCGATAAAGTTATCGACATCGACCAGAGCCCGATTGGCCGCACGCCGCGCTCCAACCCGGCCACCTACACCGGCGTGTTTACGCCAGTACGCGAACTGTTCGCAGGCGTACCGGAAGCGCGCTCGCGCGGCTATACGCCGGGACGCTTTAGCTTTAACGTACGCGGCGGGCGCTGTGAAGCCTGCCAGGGCGACGGGGTTATCAAGGTTGAAATGCACTTCCTGCCGGATGTGTATGTCTCCTGCGACCAGTGCAAAGGCAAGCGCTACAACCGTGAAACGCTGGAGATTAAATACAAAGGCAAGAGCATCCATGAAGTGCTGGATATGACCATTGAAGAAGCGCGCGAGTTCTTTGACGCCGTGCCAGCGCTCGCCCGCAAGCTTCAGACGCTTATCGACGTGGGTCTGTCTTATATTCGCCTGGGCCAGTCCGCCACGACGCTCTCCGGTGG
>JALAGK010000174.1 GCA_022712475.1 Enterobacteriaceae bacterium | reverse complement strand
TGCCATCTGCACCGCAGGGACTTGCCCAGCTAGCCGCACATATTAAACGACTGGGCGATTACCCAACGGTAGCTATCGGCGGTATCAGCCTCGAGCGTGCGCCATCGGTACTGGCGACTGGCGTTGGCAGTATTGCCGTTGTGAGCGCCATTACCCAGGCCGCAGACTGGCATACCGCTACGAAGCAGCTACTCACACTGGCAGGAGCGGGCGATGAATGATGCAGATTTTATGCGCTACAGCCGCCAGCTACTGCTGGAAGATATCGCGCAAGAAGGCCAGCAGCGGCTGATGCAAAGCCGGGTGCTGATAGTGGGTCTCGGCGGGCTTGGCTCTCCAGCGGCTCTGTGGCTTGCGGGCGCGGGCATTGGTACGCTCGTCCTGGCTGATGACGACAGCGTGCACATCAGTAACCTGCAACCCCAGATTATGTTTACTAACGACGATATTAATTCCCCTAATGCCAGCTCGGCCGAACAACGGCTCAAACAACTCAATCCTGGGGTACAGCTGGTAGCACTCCATCAACGGCTGTCTGGCGAGGCGCTGAGTCAAGCCGTGAGTGAAGCGGACCTGGTGCTGGACTGTACCGATAACATGGCAACGC
Organism: Enterobacteriaceae bacterium; assembly: GCA_022712475.1. Lineage (GTDB taxonomy): Bacteria > Pseudomonadota > Gammaproteobacteria > Enterobacterales > Enterobacteriaceae > Tenebrionibacter. Next base: position 5,205 of record JALAGK010000174.1, on the reverse strand, counting down.
GCCATGCCATCAACGCTGCCTGCGTGGCGCAGTCCACGCCGTTAATCAGCGCCAGCGCGGTGGGTTTTGGCGGCCAGATGATGGTACTGACGCCGCCGTGGCAAGACGGCTGCTATAGCTGTATGTGGGCAGAAGAAAGCGAGCCCGAGCGCAACTGCCGTAACGCGGGCGTACTCGGCCCGGTGGTGGGTGTGATGGGTACGCTTCAGGCGCTGGAGGCCATCAAACTCTTATGTGGGATGGAAGTACGTAGCGACTGCCTGCACCTGTTCGACGCCCGCGCCCACCAGTGGCGTGCCCTTGCTCGCCAACGGTCGGCGAGCTGCCCGATCTGCGGAGGCGCCTGTGCAAATCCTGCTTAACGACGTACCGCACACGTGCGAGCCGGGCGAGACCGCCTGGCAGTTGCTGATAAGGCTGAAGCTGGACAATCCCGGCAGCGCACTGGCGCTTAACCAGACCATTCTCCCGCGCGAACAGTGGGAGAATCACACTTTACAGGATGGCGATACCCTGTTGCTGTTCCAGGCAATTGCCGGAGGCTGACATGCTACAGATTGCTGATAAGACATTTACTTCACGCCTGTTCACAGGTACCGGCAAGTTTGCCTCGCCAGAGGTAATGACCAGCGCATTGCGTGCGTCCGGTTCACAACTGGTGACGATGGCAATGAAGCGCGTCGATCTGAACAATCGTCACGACGCCATTCTCAAGCCGCTGCACACGCTGGGCATCTCTCTGTTGCCCAATACGTCGGGCGCGCGTTGTGCTGATGAAGCGGTTTTTGCCGCCCATCTGGCGCGCGAGGCGCTGGGAACAAACTGGGTAAAACTTGAGATCCACCCGGATGCGCGCTGGCTGCTGCCGGACCCAGTAGAGACGCTTAAGGCGGCGGAAATTCTGGTCCAGAAAGGCTTTGTGGTTCTGCCGTACTGCGGCGCCGATCCGGTGCTATGCAAACGGCTCGAGGAAGTAGGCTGCGCGGCCGTCATGCCGCTGGGCGCACCTATTGGCTCCAGCCAGGGGCTGCAAACCCGGGCGTTTCTGGAAATCATTATTGAGCAGGCAAACGTGCCAGTGGTGGTTGACGCCGGGATTGGCGCGCCCAGCCACGCGGCCGAGGCGCTGGAGATGGGCGCCGACGCGGTGCTGGTGAACACCGCCATTGCAGTCGCTGGCGATCCGGTGAGCATGGCGCAGGCGTTCCGACTGGCAGTCGAGGCTGGCCATATGGCAGCCCTGGCAGGACAGAGCACGCGCTTTCATCACGCGGTGGCCTCCAGCCCCCTCACCCAGTTTCTGGAGTCCGCACCGTGAAGACTTTCACTGACCGCTGGCGTGAGTTGGACTGGCACCACATCACACTTACCATTAACAGCAAGCGTGCACGGGACGTTGAGCGTGCGCTCTCTTCTGCCAGGCCTACACCAGACGATATGATGGCGCTGTTGTCACCCGCAGCGGCAGATTATCTCGAACCAATGGCGCAGAAGGCCCAGCGCCTGACGCGCCAGCGCTTTGGCAATGCGGTGGGCCTGTACGTGCCACTTTATCTCTCTAACCTGTGCGCCAACGACTGTACCTACTGCGGCTTTTCCATGAGCAACCGCATCAGACGCAAAACGCTGGACACACAGGAAATCGCTCGTGAATGCGACGCGTTACGTGAAATGGGTTTTCAGCACCTGCTGCTGGTTACCGGCGAGCATCAACGTAAAGTCGGCATGGATTACTTTCGTGAGCACTTACCTGCTATTCGCGCCCGCTTCAGCTCGCTACAAATGGAGGTGCAGCCACTTACCCAGGCGGAATATGCAGAACTCAAAACGCTCGGACTGGACGGCATACTGGTATACCAGGAGACCTATCACGAGGCGACCTACGCGCGCCACCACCTACGCGGTAACAAGCAGGATTTTTTCTGGCGTCTGGAAACTCCGGATCGGCTCGGACGTGCAGGTATCGATAAAATTGGCCTCGGCTCGCTAACGGGTCTTTCCGACAGCTGGCGTACCGACTGCTTTATGGTGGCAGAGCATCTTTTGTGGCTACAAAAGCGCTACTGGCAAAGCCGCTATTCTGTGGCCTTCCCGCGCCTGCGTCCGTGCGCAGGTGGCGTGGAGCCGGCATCGATTATGGACGAACGTCAGCTGGTACAAGCGATATGTGCTTTTCGCCTGTTGTCACCCGAGGTGGAGTTAACGCTTTCGACCCGTGAATCTCCGGCATTTCGCGACAACGTCGTACCGATTGCCATTAATAACGTCAGTGCGTTTTCTAAAACCCAGCCTGGCGGCTATGCCGATAATCAGCCGGAACTGGAACAATTCTTACCACATGACAACCGCCGTCCTGAACAGGTCGCGCAAGCACTGAGCCTGGCGGGCTTACAGCCGGTATGGAAAGACTGGGATCCTTTTCTTGGCCGCCAGACATAGTGCACAAATACGCCGCCGGACAGGTACAAAGCGCTTGTCCTGCCCGGCGGCGGCTTTTATGCTCTGGCGACCCGGTTATCGGATTCGCCAAACGATGGACACCCACACCCTTCTTCATTTCCCCGGCAGCTTGCTGAGCGAACGTAATATGGTTGCCAGCTACGACATTGAACAAGGTTGTACTTACCCTTCTCTGTCACCGCTGACGCATGGTGCGGTGCTGAACTATGCCCGGCAACCGTTTCAGCTGGATTTTGCCGCCGTGCACACGTTAACGCTCGTGAACGGTATGGGCGTGACGCTTGGCGACTCGGTTATAGGCATTGAAGTGCTGCATTACCTGCGCCAGCGGTATCCGGATTTACGGGTACGCGTCCTACGCCCCGCGCGCTGTGCCGATTTTGTCGAACAACTTTATCGCCTCGCCCTGGACAGCGGCATCATTGACGTACTGGCATATCTGCCACAACCGTTGCCTGAGCCTGCACCTCAGGATGTGTATATCGATATGGGAAACCAACTGTTTCGCGATGATTTCGCTACGCTCGACATGCACGACTTTTTTTATCGCCATACCGGTATTGATGAGAAGCCAGTGCCAGACGCGGCAAAACAAAACCGCTGGCTACGTCGCGTCGATCTCCGCCCCAGCGAACGCCTGGCCCCTGAGTATGTGCTGTTTTGTCCTGAAGCCAGTACTGCACTGCGCGCCATTCCACCACGCTTTCATCAGACACTGGTTGAACGCCTCCACCAGCGTTTCAGGTTGCCGGTACTGGGCTTTGGTAACGTGGAATATTCGCATTACCACAACATTACCCAGCGCTGTCAGGACACGCTAAGTTTTATCGCGGCTATCGCGCGGGCGAATTTTTTATATACCGCAGATTCCAGCGCATTACATATCGCCGCTGGTTTTGGCGTCCCCACGCGTGCGCTATTCAATGCGATACCCCCGGCTCTGCGTGCTCGTTATTACCCAGCCTGTGACAGTGTGTGGACAGGCACCAAAGCCACCGAGGCACTGCATCAAAGTCACGATCCGCGTACGTTACGCGCAGTCGAAGAAAGCATTGCACGCCTCATGCAAAACGGGGAGCTGTAAAGCCGCCCGTTGAAACTGATGACACCCCAAAAAAGAAAATCACTTCATTGATTTTCACCTGCTACCACTAAGAAGGAAAAGCCACATTTTTTCCTTCTTTGTCAGCATGCTGAACGGGGGACTGTAAGGTCCCCCGTTGTCTTTGTTATACGCTGTCGGAAACAACGATTTTATCTTTGCCCGTCTGTTTTGCCCGATAGAGCAACTTATCAATGCGCTCTATGAGCTGCTCACTTTGCTCTTCGTCAACCCGGCTGCCCAGCCCCGCGCTAAACGTGACACGTTCAATGCCTTCACGCCACACACGATTTCTGATGCTGAGTCGACATTTTTCCAGTAATGCCCAGGCATGTTCAGGCGGCATGTGGTTGAAGATAATGGCAAATTCTTCCCCACCATAGCGGTAGATTTCGCATCCCACTAAATCGAAAATGCCACGACACTCAGATACCAGACCTTTGAGAACCTCATCACCTACAACGTGGCCGAAGGTATCATTGATCCGTTTAAAGTTATCAATATCCATCAGCGCCAGCGAGAAAGGTGTATTGGTACTGAGTTTATCCGCTAGCGCTTTATCAAAGGCGCGACGGTTGGATGCACCGGTCAGCGGATCGTGCATCGACTCTGCCCTTAAGGCATCCTGGCGCTTGCGGGTGTTATTGATTTCTTCTGACAGTATGTTTTCCAGGTTCCCCCAGCCATTAGGCGCACCCGTTTTGATATGCCCAATAATTTTAATCAGTGCCTTGTCCCAGTTACTTTTTAAATAGAAGCCAAAGAACAAAAGAATCAGTAATGAAATTGCGAAACCATAAATAACTTTTTGGGATTCGTTCCAGGTTAACTCCGTCAGCAGACGGGCATCGACACTATAAACCAGCATCCAGCGCGGACCATCAAAACGGTGGGAAAAAAACCATAACTTACGCTCATCGTCATACCAGACGCCGTTACTTTTCTTTAATGCTGGCATGATATCGCGATATTCATCGGTTTCGGGCTCCACATCGGCCATGTCGTCAGCGATAACCTGTCCGCTGTCTGAAAGCAAAACGATATTGCCTGCGATAGGTGGTAACAGGCGCTCCATACTTTTATTCATCTGCGACAGGTTAATATCAAAGGCCAACACACCGTTAAAGCGACCTTTTGTATTAATAATGGGTGCAGAGACAGTAACAGTAGAAACCCCGGTCACACTATCCTGATAGGGTTCAGTGAATTTAATACGATGTGGTGAGTTAGGCTCTGCAATAAACCACGGGCGTTTGATAATTTCCTCTGGTGCTTTCTTGCCATAACTCGCCTTTTCAGGCACACGGATGTAATCACCCTCCGTATCCGCCAGAATGATCGCATTCAGTTCGGGTGAGTTAGATATCACCGTCATCATGTGCGCCAGTGTGGTTTTGCCCTCGTCATAAAAATAACGGTTGAAAACGTGGTTCTGGCCAAACTCACGACTTGTTAAGGTTATCTTGCTTTCAAGTAAATGAATAAAGTGATCAATATACAATATCGCAACGCTATCGATAAAGTTACTGGCAATATCTGAGTATGACTTATGAATTGTCTTTTTCTGGCTATCGATAACGAAATACGCCGTGACAATAATAGCCATAAAAGCAGAAACCAGACTAAAGTATATCTTTTTTGAC
>JALAGK010000173.1 GCA_022712475.1 Enterobacteriaceae bacterium | reverse complement strand
TAATCGTTGAACAGACGCTGCGGGCTCATGTCGACGGTGTTGTACTCTTTACCGCCCTCCACCGCACCATAGGCGGCGAAGTGCTTGACGCTGGTCATCACCGAGTAGCGGTCAGCCGGGCTTTTGCCCTGCATGGCCTCAACCATTGTACGGCCCATGACTGAAGTCAGGTACGTGTCCTCGCCAAAACCTTCCGAGACACGTCCCCAGCGCGGATCGCGTGATACGTCCACCATTGGCGCCCAGGTCATGTTCAGACCGTCATCGGCGGCCTCATATGCCGACACGCGACCCACGGTTTTTACCGCCTCCAGGTCAAAGCTGGACGCTAATCCCAGGCTTATCGGGAATACGGTACGCTGACCGTGCACCACGTCAAAGGCAAAAAACAGCGGAATTTTCAGGCGGCTGAGCGCCATAACCTGGTCTTGCATCGCGCGAATGTCCGGGCGGGTGACGGTATTAAAAATTGCGCCGACCTGGCCTTCCTTGATCATCTCGCGGATGGCTTCTTTCGGGTTATCCGGACCAACGCTGATAAGACGCACCTGCCCGATTTTTTCATCAACAGTCATTTTCTTAAGCAGGTCGCTTACGAATGCATCGCGGGCCTGCTCAGTTAGCGGATGGTCGCCAAACAGCTCTTCTGCCAGCGCCGGTTGCAGCGCCAGGCTTACGGTGATGCCTGCTACATAAAGCCATTTCATTAGAGTCACTCTCACATTGCGCGACCAGGCTGCGGGTCGCCTCTTCCTTTGATAAGACACGCAGTGTGCCACAAGCAAAACAACGGATGAAACGAAACAGACTGATATATCGGTTATTTCCATCGCACCGGGGTGCTTTTCAGAGCTATGCTTATAGCCGCAAAGGTCTGGCAGCGCACAAATCCGACATCGCGCTTCAGGGGTACTGTGCGCCCGGCAACCGCCAATAACGTCAAAACCCGCCGCGCTAAGCCAGGCCATTATTATTCGCATCTTGCTCACCACAAGGAGTGGACCATGTCCCACAACATGAATGACAACAGTGTAGCGCTGCTTAACGAACTTACCCGCCTTGTCGGCCCGGCCCATATATTGACTGAAGCGGCCAAAACGGCGCGCTATCGGCGCGGCTTTCGTTCTGGCGAAGGCGATGCGCTGGCGGTCGTGTTCCCGGGTTCACTGCTGGAACTGTGGCGTGTGCTGAGCGCCTGTGTTGCGGCCGATAAAATTATTTTGATGCAGGCGGCAAATACTGGCCTGACTGAAGGCTCTACTCCTAACGGGCGCGACTACGATCGCGACATTGTCATTATCAGCACGCTGCGCCTTGATAAACTCCAGTTGCTCGATAACGGTGAGCAGGTGCTCGCCTTCCCTGGTACAACGCTTTATACGCTTGAAAAAGCGCTTAAACCGCTTGGTCGTGAGCCACACTCTGTGATTGGCTCATCGTGCATTGGCGCGTCGGTGGTCGGTGGCATCTGTAATAACTCTGGCGGGTCACTGGTGCAACGCGGCCCGGCGTATACCGAGATGGCGCTGTTTGCACGTATTAATGAAAATGGCACGTTACAGTTGGTCAACCATCTTGGTATTGAGCTTGGCAGCACGCCGGAGCAAATCCTCGGCAGGCTGGACGACGAGCGCGTGCGTCCTGAAGATATCCGCCACGACGCGCGCCTGGCCTCTGCCCACGATTATGTTGAGCGCGTGCGCGATGTTGAGGCTGACACACCGTCGCGCTACAACGCCGACCCAACGCGGCTGTTTGAGGCCTCCGGCTGTGCCGGCAAACTGGCGGTGTTTGCCGTGCGTCTGGATACCTTCGTTGCCGAAAAACAGCAGGGCGTGTTTTACATTGGCACCAACGAGGCCCAGGTACTCACCGACATTCGCCGCCACATTCTGGCAAACTTTAAAAATGTGCCGGTCGCAGGTGAATATATGCACCGCGATATTTATGATATTGCTGAAAAATACGGCAAAGACACGTTCCTGATGATAGACAAACTCGGTACCGACAAGATGCCGTTTTTCTTTACGCTAAAAGGCCGTGCCGACGCGCTGCTTGAGCGCGTACCGTTTGTGAAACCGCACTTCAGCGACCGCGTTTTGCAAAAGCTTGGCGCGCTGTTTCCCTCTCATCTGCCGCCGCGCATGAAAAGCTGGCGTGAGAAATATGAACATCACCTGCTGCTGAAAATGTCTGGCGAGGGGATTGCCGAAGCACGCGACTGGCTAAGTAGCTATTTTAAAGACGCAGAAGGCGATTTTTTTGCCTGTACCGCTGAAGAAGGTAGTAAAGCGTTCCTGCATCGTTTTGCCGCCGCGGGCGCTGCGGTGCGCTATCATGCCGTTCACGCCGATGAGGTTGAAGATATTCTGGCGCTGGATATCGCGCTGCGACGCAACGACCGTGACTGGTTTGAAACACTGCCAGCCAGCATCAGCGATAAGCTGACGCATAAACTCTATTACGGGCACTTTTTATGCCACGTATTCCATCAGGATTATATTGTGAAAAAAGGTGTGGATGTTCACGCGCTTAAAGAAGAGATGCTCGCTCTGCTACGCGAGCGCGGTGCACAATACCCCGCCGAGCATAACGTTGGCCATTTATATGAAGCACCACAAGCGCTACGTGCGTTTTATAAAGAGAACGACCCAACCAACAGCATGAACCCTGGCATTGGCAAAACCAGTAAACTGAAACACTGGGGCGAATGCGGCTGTGGCAAATCACACGAGAATAATGTGGCGTAATCTATCTGCATTCGTATCCGTCTTTGTGCAAGGCGGATACCATTAATGTCAACAATGCCTGTCTGTTTAGCGCTATTGCGACACTCAGTCACACCTCATCACAATACCGCTCTGGCCCAGCCATAATAAAGGGGCGCGTTATGCGCCCCTTATTGACTGAGTTTCCATCCCACGCAGCCAGAGAAAAAGATTTTTCTGTCACGTTAATATCAATACGGCGGTTGCGCGCGCGGTTTTCAGCAGAATCATTCGGTACGACAGGATGCGCAGAACCGTAACCTTCGGCAGTTACGCGCTCTGGTGACACGCCACGTTCAATTAAGGACAGGCGCACTGAATCCGCACGTTGCTGAGATAATTTCATATTAAATTCCTCAGTGCCGGTGTTATCGGTATAGCCACCCAGTTTGATTTTCACTTTATCCCAGGCACGCAGGATATTCGCGATATTGTTGAGCTGCTCTTCAGACTGCGGCTCCAGCTGCGCGCTGTTAGTTTTAAACACCAGACGGTCAAAGGAGAACCACAGATCTTTGCTGACCGGATCGCGGCTTTCAATGTGCGCAATCAGGTGGTTCTCAATGCCATTTTCCGGGATATCCAGCGTCACATCGTTCGGCAATTGCTTTTTGAAAAACTCGCCAAGCTGCAGCTTTGGCAGTGACCAGGTGCTCGCCTCATCAGCAGGTTGTGCAGCAGGCGCAGGGGTTGCTGGGGCAGATGCCTGAGTCGCTGGTGCCGAACTGCCACAGCTGCGAAGCAACAGGAATGCCAACAACACAAGAAGAATAAGCAGGATCCACGGCCAGATTTTACGGCGTTTTGCTGGCACAACCGTACTGTTGGCGACAGCCGTCGTGGCCGCTGTGCTGACAGCAGCTGCTGGCGCGGCCTTGCCCTGTCCCAGCGTGCTCGGTGCCGCAGCGCGCAGTTCAGGCAACTGAGTTTCCAGCCATCCTACCAGCGAAATCGACTGCGAGCTTCTGTTGCGCAGGTATTTACCGGCAATACCCAGGACAATGCTTCCCGCCACAC
>JALAGK010000172.1 GCA_022712475.1 Enterobacteriaceae bacterium | reverse complement strand
GTGCTGGGGCTTCTGCTGGCACGCCGTTGAGTTACCGCCCGAACTTTTCTGAGTCCGGGCATTCCCTTACTCGCAGGTGGAATTTTTTTTGCCTTCTGAACCACGTATACTGCGTGGTTTTTCAGGGAAGGTGAGGTTATCGTGAGTTCTCTTGCCGATGTGCTGACGCAGTTTCAGCTGGCGCTGACGGGCGCGTTTTCCACCGAACCCGGATTACAACAAATTACCCAGTCATTCTCTTTGAATGACGGCAGCGATGCGTTGGCGTGGCTTGCCGGGCAGCGTTTGTGGCCGCAATTTTACTGGCAGCAGCGTAATGGTGATGAAGAGTTGGCGGCGCTGGGTGCCTGTATCACCTTTCATGATATGCCTGCAGCACAGACGTTTCTGACCGCACATCATGACAATCCAGAGCTTGCTCTGTGCGGACTTAATGCGTTTGATCCTGCACACGGTCAGCTGTTTCTGCCGCGTTTGTTATGGCAGCGCAGCGCCACGCACGCGCAGCTTACCCTTAATCTCTACAGCGCGACTGCGCTGTGCGACGATGTACACGCTGCACGTGCATTCCTTTCTCAGCTTTCAGCTGCGCGTACGCCGCAGCCGCTTAAGCTCACCTGTAGCGACGAACGCCACCTGCCTGAGCGTGCACAGTGGGACGCGCTGATTGATAAGGCCACTGGCGCTATCGCCGCGGGTAAGTTCGACAAAGTGGTACTTGCCAGAGCAAGTGATCTGTATTTCACCACCACGCCTGACGCTGCTTCACTGATGGCTGCAAGCCGCAGGGTCAACAGCGGCTGCTACCATTTTTTTATGGCCTTTGATGCCACGCGCGCGTTTCTCGGTTCTACGCCAGAGCGTCTGTGGCGACGCATTGGCGATGAACTTCGTACCGAGGCACTGGCAGGTACGGTTGCCGGTAGTCCTGACGATCTACGCGCGCGTGAATTGGGCGACTGGCTGATGCATGACGATAAAAATCAGCGTGAAAATATGCTGGTGGTGGAAGACATATGCCAGCGGCTACAGGGCGTGAGTGGGGCGCTGGAGGTACTGCCACCGCAGATCGTACGGCTGCGCAAGGTGCAGCATCTGCGCCGCTGTATCTGGACGACCCTGAGGACGGGGAGTGATGATTTATTGTGTCTGCAGCGACTACAGCCCACGGCTGCTGTTGCCGGGCTACCGCGCGACGCTGCGCGGCATTTTATTACCCAGTACGAGCCATTCGAGCGTCAGTGGTACGCTGGTTCGGCAGGCTGGCTTAGCGCCGTACGCAGCGAGTTTTGCGTAACGTTACGCTGTGCGCAGGTAGAAGGGTTACGGGTACGGCTTTATGCAGGCGCGGGCATTGTTGCTGGCTCGCAGGCTGCACTTGAATGGCAGGAAGTCGACAACAAGGCCGCCGGGCTACGTTCGTTGTTCTTCGCGAACGTAAACTGAGCAACGCGCAGACGATTCATATCAAAATAACGCGTGACGCAGGCTATATAATATTCAGGCAAAATTGATACCGGACAACAACATGTCGACAAGTTCATTTAACCGCCGCTGGGCAGCGGTCATTCTGGAAGCACTGACCCGCCACGGCGTGCGTCATATCTGCATTGCACCAGGTTCCCGCTCAACCCCGCTCACGCTTGCTGCTGCAGAGAATGCCAGTTTTATCTGTCATACGCATTTTGACGAGCGCGGCTTGGGTCACCTGGCCCTGGGGCTGGCGAAGTCCGGTAAAGTGCCAGTAGCGGTTATTGTCACATCCGGTACCGCGGTGGCGAATCTCTATCCGGCCATTATTGAAGCCGGACTGACCGGGGAGCGTCTGGTGGTGTTAACTGCCGACCGTCCACCGGAACTTATTGACTGCGGGGCGAATCAGGCTATTCGCCAGCAGGGTATTTTTGCCTCTCATCCTTCCGAAACGCTATCTTTGCCGCGCCCAACGCCGGATATTCCCGCGCGCTGGCTGGTTTCTACGCTCGACAGCGCGATGGGCCATTTGTACAGCGGGGCGCTGCACGTTAACTGTCCTTTTGCCGAACCGTTATACGGTGAATTGGATGATGGCGGCCTCAGCTGGCAGCAGTCGCTGGGCGACTGGTGGCAGGACGGCAAGCCGTGGTTGCGTGAGCCGCATCACGCGGTTGCGGTGACGCAGGGGGACTGGCCTGCGTGGCGACGTAAACGCGGCGTGATTATCGCTGGACGTTTGAGTGTGCGTGAAGGCGAGCAGGTTGCTGCCTGGGCACAACTGCTGGGTTGGCCGCTCATTGGTGATGTCTTGTCACAGACGGGCCAGCCGCTGCCCTGCGCCGATTTATGGCTTGGTAATGCGCGTGCGGTCAGCGAACTGAACGATGCTGACATTGTGATTCAGTTTGGCGCCAGCCTCACCGGCAAGCGCCTGCTACAGTGGCAGGCGACGTGCCAGCCTCAGGAATACTGGATTGTTGATAGCCTTAACGGGCGTCTTGATCCCGCGCATCACCGGGGGCGCAGGCTGGTGGCTGATATCGGCGAATGGCTCCAGGCGCATCCTGCTGAGAAGCGCGCGCCGTGGGCACAGGGGTTAGCCCAATTGTCAGCGCAGGCGCAGGAGAAAGCAGATGCGATGACGACTGAATTTGGCGAAGCGCAAGTGGCCCGCCGCCTGCCTGAGCTTTTGCCCGAACAAGGGCAACTCTTTCTCGGTAACAGCCTTGTTGTACGCCTGGTGGATGCGCTTGCGCGTTTGCCGCAGGGTTATCCGGTATGGAGTAACCGCGGTGCCAGCGGTATCGACGGTTTAATTTCCACCGCCGCAGGCGTACAGCGCGCCAAAACACGGCCAACGCTTGCTGTTGTAGGGGATCTGTCAGCGCTTTACGATCTCAACAGCCTCGTGCTGTTGCGCCAGGCACCTGCACCGTTCGTGTTGCTGGTCGTCAACAACAACGGCGGGCAAATCTTTTCGCTGCTGCCGACGCCGGTTAACGAGCGCGAGCGCTTCTACTGTATGCCGCAAAACGTCAGCTTTGAGCACAGTGCGGCAATGTTTGGTTTGAGCTACCATGCGCCTGCCAGCTGGCAGGCGTTACAGGACGTGATGGCCAGCGCGTGGCAGCGCCCTGGCGCCACCCTTATTGAACTCAAAGTAGAAGACACCGCAGGCACTCGCACGCTGCAACAGCTGTTGGCACAGGTAAGTCACCTGTGATTTTGCATGCCAGAGCACGCGTCGTACCCGGTCGGCCATGGCTGGTCTGGTTACACGGTTTTCTCGGCTGTGAGCGTGAGTGGCAGCCGTTTGCTAACGACTTTGCCGACTGGTCGCAGCTTTGGGTTGACTTACCTGGCCACGGCGGCTCGGCGCATATAGCCGTACGCGATTTTGCCGAAGTGAGCGAGCGTCTGTGCGCAACGCTTGCCCATTACGAGGTTGAACGTTACTGGCTGGTGGGGTATTCGCTTGGCGGGCGGGTAGCCATGTATCACGCCTGCCGTGGCCGTGCGGCTGGGCTGATGGGGTTGGTGGTGGAAGGCGCCAACCCCGGTCTTGCCTGTAAAGCCGAGCGCGAGCAACGTGCACTGAGCGACAGCCATTGGGTTCACCGTTTGCTCAACGAGCCGCTGACGGCGGTGCTGGACGACTGGTATCGTCAGCCGATATTTAGTCATTTGAGCGATGCTCAGCGCAGTGAGCTAATTTTGCTTCGTTCGCGCAACCATCCCGCGTGTCTGGCGGCAATGCTTGAGGCGACTTCACTGGCGCGACAGCCCAATTTGGCAGCCGCGTTACGCGCGCTCAAGGTTCCTTTTCGTTATTTATGTGGCGAGCGCGACGCAAAGTTTCGCGCGCTGGCCCAGGTGCGTGCACTGCCTCTGCAGGTTATTCCGTGCGCAGGGCATAACGCACATCGTGAAAACCCCGGCGCGTTTCGTGACGCGCTACGTCAAATACTCACTCAGGCCGATGAGGACTAATCATGATCTATCCCGATGAACAAAAGTTGTATGCGCCGGTGGAATGGCAAGACTGCTCTGAAGGCTATACCGACATTCGTTATCAAAAATCTGCTGACGGCATCGCAAAGATTACTATTAACCGTCCGCAGGTACGCAACGCGTTTCGCCCGCTGACTGTTAAAGAGATGATCCAGGCGCTGGCCGATGCCCGCTATGACGACAACATTGGTGTTATCGTTCTCACCGGTGAAGGCGATAAAGCGTTCTGCGCGGGCGGCGATCAGAAAATCCGTGGCGACTACGGCGGTTATCGTGATGACAGCGGTGTTCACCACCTTAATGT
>JALAGK010000171.1 GCA_022712475.1 Enterobacteriaceae bacterium | reverse complement strand
GTGAACCGCCTCAACAGGCGACGGCAGCTCATGTCGCGCCGGGTATGCGTGCGGCGATGTCAGACAGAGGGCAGGCAAACTGTTCCATGATTGGCGGTTCTATGTCGGTTGCGCGCCAGCTTGACGGTTCAGTCACCGGTATGTGTGCGCTGCCGAACGGTAAGCGCTGTAGCGAAAGCGCGTTAGCGTCCGGCAGCTGCGGAAGTTACTGAACTAAATCAGCCAGGGTATAAACCAGCGTGTGCTGGGCATTTTTCAGCGTCAGCTCTTTACCGGCGAGGTTAACTTGTGCGCCATCGTTCAGCATGGCACCAATCACGTTATCCAGTTCGCTTAGTTGTGGCTCGATGCACATCATACGGGTAGAAGCCATACCTTCCACTTTCAGCGTGTCGCCCGTCAGTTTGCCCTGGCCCATGAAACGGTTGCACATTGCGCCCGCAACATGCATGTTTTCGCCAAAGCTGATTTCCGGCTGACGCGCGGCGTCCAGCCCACTCAGCGGCTTACCATCAACACTTTGCAGCACATAGCGGTGGTGCTGTAACTGTTCTGCGCTAATTTCAGCGTTATTCGTGGTGCCCGCACAACCGCTAATAACGGTGGCAGCTAACATCAGGGCAGCGAATTTTTTCATTTTTTCTCCATACGCTTTCATAGTCTGGCAGCGGTACGTGCCGCTTGCCTTTGGGTGTCGTCCTAAAATGGCGCCGTAAACTGCGCCCGGACCTCAGGCCAGCTGGTTAGGGCAGGTTTCACCGCTTTCCAGTTGGCTTAAATTCTCTAACGTAGTCTGCGAAATGCTGGTCAGCGCTTCGGCTGTCAGGAATGCCTGATGGCCGGTGAACAGCACGTTATGGCAGGCCGACAGGCGGCGGAATACATCATCCTGAATCACATCGTTAGACTTATCTTCAAAGAACAGATCGCGTTCGTTCTCATAAACATCCATGCCCAGCGCGCCAATTTTCTGCGTTTTCAGCGCATCAATCGCCGCCTGTGAATTAATCAAGCCGCCGCGACTGGTGTTGATAATCATCACGCCGTCTTTCATTTGTGCGAACGCGTCGCTGTCGAGCATGTGGTAATTTTCTTTGGTCAGCGGGCAGTGCAGGGAGATAACATCCGACTGGGCAAACAGCGTTGGCAGGTCGACATATTCCACGCCAAGATCTAACGCCGCAGCACTCGGGTAAGGGTCGAATGCCAGCAGGCGCATGCCAAAACCTTTCAGAATACGCAGTGCAGCCACGCCAATTTTACCGGTGCCGATGACGCCTGCCGTCTTACCGTGCATGGTAAAACCCGTCAGGCCTTCAAGTGAAAAGTTCGCATCGCGGGTGCGTTGCCAGGCGCGGTGGATGCGGCGGTTAAGGCACATCATCATGCCGATAGCGTGCTCGGCAACGGCCTCCGGCGAATAGGCCGGTACGCGTACGACCTTCAGGCCCAGCTCTTTGGCAGCATCAAGATCGACATTGTTAAAGCCTGCGCAGCGCAGGGCGATAAAACGTACGCCGTGCTTTTTAAGCTCCTCCAGTACTGGGCGACTGCCGTCATCATTGACGAAAATACAGACGCCATCGCAGCCATGAGCTGTCTTGGCCGTCTTTTCTGTTAACAGAAAGTCGAAAAAGTCGAGTTCGTAGCCATAATCACTGTTAACATGCTCCAGATATTTTTTGTCATACTGCTTTGTGCTGTATACGGCGACTTTCATGAGATATTCTCCACTTGATCTGGCGACACATTACCACTGTTCATATTGTCTTACAATTTCTCTGTGCGCAGGCTTTACGGCTTCTATGCTTCTAAGTGTAGGACACGGGCGCCTGCTGTCGGTCAAGACTACAAGCGGGCGGATAAACGTGCCACAATGGTGCTCTGTCCGGCCTGAAACATCGCTGAATCAGGATATTACCGGCCCATGAAGGGTAAATATAAAGCGGCAATCGCGCTACTACTGTTACTGATTTTACTGCCACTTACGCTGATGCTGACGGTTGCACAATGGCTGCCAACCCTGGCAGGACTCTGGTTGCCTCAGGGAACGCGTATTGCTATATCATCCAGCCCGCGGTTGACGCGTCATGCCTTATTACTGCCCGATCTGCGTTATTTCGCCGCCGATTGCGAGCTGGCGAGTGTGGAAAAGGCAAGTCTTAGCCACCCAAGTCGCTGGCAGCTTAACGTCAACACCCTCAAACTGAACCCCGATTGCATCAGCAAAATCCCCGCCAGCGATGCACCACCGTCTGCACCGCGCACACTGGGGCAGTGGCAGGCCATGCTGCCGCGCTCATGGGTGAGCGTGGATAATCTGGTGCTCACCCCCTGGGAGCAGTACGCCGGGGCATTAAAGCTCAATCTCACGCCCGCGCGGCAGGTGCTTGATTTCAAGGGCAGCCTGTTAAGTCTGAATGCGCAGATGAACGGCCAGTCGGTCACAATTAAGCAGTTGAGTATTGATGCACTGCCGGGGCAGGCTCCGATTTCGCTTGCCGGTCAGGTCACCATGCCGCTGGTACCGGACGGCCTGCCAACCCAGGGGCGTGTTACCGCACGCTTTCACCTGCCTCAGGCCCCCTCAGTGGCGGATGCCGAACTGACGTGGCGGGAGAACAGCGGTCAATTGCTGGTGTTCAGCGCTGACGATGCCGATCCGCTGCTTGATTTGCCCTGGACGCTGACTGCTGAACGTATCGCTATCAGCGACGGGCGCTGGCGCTGGCCTTACGTGGGCTTACCCGTCAGCGGCAGGCTGAACCTCTATGTCGATGGCTGGCAAAAAGAGTTGGACCTGATGCAGTTCAGCGGCCGTGTTAGCGTACTGACGTCCGGAGATGCCGGTAAGGGCAACGCAGTAATGACAATCGGCCCAGGTCGGCTTAGCCTTACCAACACCGATATGCCGCTGCGCGTGACCGGAGAGGCCAAGCAGGACGCGCTGATTTTTTACGCCGCGTTACCGGCGACGCTCAGTGGCGCACTGCTTGACCCGGAACTGCGTTTTGCACCCGGTGCGCTGCTGCGATCGCGTGGGCGCGTGATTGACTCGCTTAATCTGGATGAAGTGCGCTGGCCGCTGGCGGGCGTAAAGGTCACCCAGCGCGGTGTGGATGGCCGTTTGCAGGCCATTTTGCGCGCTCATGAAAACGAAATGGGGCGCTTCACGCTGCATCTGGACGGCAAGGCAAATGACTTCTTGCCTGATACGGGGACGTGGGAATGGCGCTATTGGGGCGAGGGTGAATTTATGCCCATGAAGGCGCGCTGGGATGTGAAGGGCGAGGGTGAATGGCGTGACAGCACCATTCGTCTGCTGGCTTTGACCACCGGTTTTAACCAACTGCAGTACGGCAGCATGACGGTAAACGCACCGCGTTTGACGTTAACCGAGCCGGTTGTCTGGCGGCGCGATGAGCAGGCGTCCTCCTTTACCGGCGCGCTGGCGCTCACGGCAAACCAGACACAGTTTAGTGGCGGCAGCGTATTGCCGCCCGCCACACTCCATTTCTCCGTGCGCGGCCCTGAGCCGACGCGCTTTCAGTATAGCGGTGACTTACAGGCCGGGGATATCGGCCCGGTGCGCCTCCAGGGCCGCTGGGACGGAGAACGTCTGCGCGGCCAGGCCTGGTGGCCGAAGCAAGCGCTGGCGGTCTTCCAGCCTCTTATCCCGCCAGAGTCAAAACTTGCGCTTAAGGCAGGGGAATTTTACGCGCAGGTGGCGTTCTCTGCCGCGCCCGGGCAGGGATTTGAAGCGGGCGGCCATGGTGTGCTTAAAGGCGGCAGCGCATGGCTGCCAGACAACCAGATAAACGGCGTGGATTTTGTATTGCCGTTTCGCTATAGCAACAGCGTCTGGCACCTGGGTACACGTGGACCGGTGCGTCTGCGCATTGGTGAGATACAAAGTCAGGCGGTGGCGCGCAACTTTAGCGCTGATTTGCAGGGCTGGTATCCCTGGAGCGAACAGCAGCCACTGTTGTTAAGTGACGTTAGCGTGGATGTGCTCGGCGGGAGCATTGTTATGCAGCAGTTGCGGATGCCGCAGCGCGACGCTGCACTGCTGCGGGTGCAGAATATCTCTTCCAGTGAGCTGATGACAGCTATCAACCCAAAACAGTTCACCCTCTCCGGGCGTATCAATGGTGCGCTACCACTGTGGCTCAACCATCCGCAGTGGATTGTTAAAGACGGTTGGCTCACTAACCCCGGACCGCTAACGCTGCGCCTTGATAAAGATATGGCCGACGCCATTGTGCGTGACAATATGGTTGCCGGGTCGGCTATTAACTGGCTGCGCTACATGGAAATCTCCCGTTCCTGGACCGACATCAATCTCGACAATCTGGGCATGCTGACAATGAAGTCCAGCCTTGAAGGTACAGCGCGTGTAGACGGCAAGAGCGGTACGATTAAACTTAACTACACACACCAGGAAAACTTGTTCACGCTGTGGCGCAGTTTGCGCTTTGGCGACAACCTGCAATCCTGGCTGGAACAAAACATGTCACTGCCTGCGCCGTGCGCCGGGCCTGCCTGTAAGGAGCAACAATGAAGCGACGGGAGGCGGCGCTGCTCGCTGCTGCAACACTCTGGCTTAGCGGCTGTACGCCGCGTATTGAGGTCGCGGCGCCGAAAGAGCCCATCACCATCAATATGAACGTGAAGATTGAGCACGAAATTCGCGTTAAAGCTGATAAAGACGTGGAGGCATTACTGAAAAACCGCAGCGATTTGTTTGGGGAGGGTGACTCATGAGACGTATCACGCTTTCGTTTGTGAGTGGTGTGCTACTGCTGCTGAGCGTGCCGTCGCAGGCTATGACGCTGGATGAGGCGCGCAATCGGGGGCTGGTCGGTGAAACGCTCAGCGGGTATGTAGCTGCTGTGGTGCAGGACAGCGAAGCACAAGCCCTGGTGAAGAAAATCAATGCAGCGCGTCTTGAGAGCTATGAGCAGCTTGCCAGAAACAATCATCTCAAAGTGGATGATGTAGCCCGGCTGGCGGGCCAGAAGTTGGTTGAGCGTGCACAGCCGGGTGAGTATGTGCGCGGCATTAACGGCCAGTGGTTGCGTAAAGACTAACGGTGGCGACGGCGGTATTCTCCTGGCGTCATGCCAAAGCGCTGGCGAAAGGCCGTAGAGAAATGACTGTGGTCGGTAAAGCCCCAGCTGTAACCTATGCTTGCGAGCTTCTCTTCACTACTTTCACCGCGCAGCGCCAGCGCACAGCGATCCAGCCGCCGGTTACGGATGTACTGGGCCACCACCAGCCCTCTCGCGGCAAATAGCCGGTAGAGGCTACGTACCGACATGCCAGCCTCACTGGCCAGCCATTCCGGTCGCAAATCACTGCATGCGAGGCTGTCGTCAATCATGCGGGTGACCTTGTTGAACAACTGATCGCGCCGTGTGGTCGGCGCGGCGCGGCCGGTCAGCGCCGGGCGTAGCAGGCAGACCAGGGCGCTGAGTGCTGCATCGCTTTCATCCGTGGTTAGTGTTTTTCCCTTCATACTTTCATGCAGCAACTGGTGACTCAGGCGAACCACTGGAGCACAGCCATCAAGCCTGAGCGCGCAGGGAATGCTCCCGGTTGAGGTATCAAGTAGGTGGCGCGGTAACAACAGTGATATCTGGCGGGAGTGTCCGTGCCAGTACAAAGCGCTGGGGCGCGCGGCGTCAATCAGAGTGATGTCGCCTGGGCGTAATTCAGTACGGGTATCTTCCTGCTCCAGCAGCGCGTTGCCTTCAAGCTGAAACACGGTATAAAACCAGTCATCGCGGCTTTCAGCAAGCTCACGCTGGCCGCGTGTCATCTGAGCATTGCCAATTTCAACCGTGCTCAGTTTTATGCTGCCAGCACAAAATTCATCCAGTTTCCCCCGGAAATTCCCTTCCAGTGGTTGGCCGCTAAAGCGACCACAAGCACTATTGACTCGCGCAAGCCAGGCATCAAACTGGTGGTATTCTTGTCCATCCACGTTTTCTCTCCCGTTTCTATATTGCTTTAATGTTGTCTTATTGTTGCAATCCTGGTAAG
>JALAGK010000170.1 GCA_022712475.1 Enterobacteriaceae bacterium | reverse complement strand
TGGATAGACTGGTAAAAGCTCCATGACGCCCCAAGCAGCGTGACAAAGATAGCCATCCCTGTCAGCAACGCCGCAAAGGCTGTAATTCTCGTCGTTAAGCGCATCCTTGTGTTAACTCCGTAGCGTGAATGGGATCTGCGACACTTCACTGTGCCCCGGTACAAATCCTGTAGTAAAAAAGTAAGCACTAACTCATATGCAGTACGCGTACTGTATCAAATTTAGTGTAAACGACTGTGTACTTTCTTGCGCAAATAAGAATTTTCGCCAATTGATACGAGTATAGTAGTGAAAACAGTTCACCCGAAAGCATTTATCCCCTTCAGGAGAATTTCTATGCAGGCATTGATCCTTGAACAACAGGATGGAAAAACCCCAGGCAACACTACAGCCGGTAGACGAAATCATGCTGCCGGAAGGCGACGTAACCGTCGAAGTCGACTACTCAGGCCTCAATTTTAAAGACGCGCTGGCGATAACGGGCAAAGGCAAAATTATACGTCAGTTTCCAATGGTGCCAGGCATCGATTTCGCAGGCCTGGTACGCCACAGTGAAGACCCGCGCTTTCACCCTGGGCAGAATGTGGTACTGACCGGCTGGGGTGTTGGCGAAAACCACTGGGGTGGGCTATCTGGGCTGGCTCGGGTCAAAGGAGACTGGCTGGTGCCTTTGCCTGAGGGACTGAGCGGCCGCCAGGCAATGATTATTGGCACCGCAGGTTTCACTGCTATGTTGTGCGTGATGGCGCTCGAAGACGCCGGCATCACACCACAAAGCGGCGACGTGCTCGTTACCGGCGCCAGTGGCGGCGTGGGCAGTACCGCAGTCTCACTATTAAGCACGCTTGGCTACACCGTTGTCGCGGCTTCCGGGCGCACCAGCACCCACGATTATCTGCGCCAGCTGGGCGCCAGTCGTATTGTGGGTCGCGACGAATTTAGCGATGCCAAACCCCTGGAAAAACAACTCTGGGCCGGTGCTATTGATACCGTCGGGGATACTGTGCTGGCAAAAGTGCTGGCGCAAACCCAGTACGGCGGCTGCGTCGCCGCCTGTGGTCTGGCAGGTGGCTTTGCCCTGCCAACCACGGTAATGCCCTTCATTTTGCGCAACGTGCGGCTGCAGGGCGTGGATTCCGTGATGACGCCAATGCCACGCCGTCTGGCTGCCTGGGCGCGTCTTGCCCGCGACCTGCCAGAACACTTTTATCACACCGCGACAACTGAAATAGGTCTTGAACGTGCCGTGGAATTCGCTGAGGCTATTATGGAAAATCGCGCGCAGGGCCGCACGGTGGTGAAAATAAAGCGCTAAACGTCGCTTGAGTTTCATCTCTTTCTTTTTAACTTATGCATAATACTTATCAAACATTCCTGTGATGAGTATCAGTTATGAAGAAAAAAGTGCTTACTGAAGCGGACGTTACCGCCGAAGCGGTTTTTCTGATGCAGCGCCGCCGGGTGCTCCAGGCACTCGGCATTAGCGCGGGCACGATGATGCTGCCCGCCGCTGCCCATGCCGACCTGCTTTCCTGGTTTAAAGGTAATGACCGCCTACCTGCACCGGCAGGTAAAACGCTCACCTATACTCAACCGCCACAGTGGCAGGCCGCGCTATCGTTGACGCCAGAAAACAAAGTAACGGGATATAACAACTTTTATGAATTCGGCTTAGACAAAGCCGATCCCGCCGCCAATGCCGGGATGCTCAAAACCGATCCCTGGCAGTTAACAATAGAAGGGGAGGTCGAAAAACCGCTTACGCTTTCCCATGACGAGCTGACCACCCGCTACCCACTTGAAGAGCGCATTTATCGCCTGCGTTGCGTTGAAGCCTGGTCAATGGTGATCCCCTGGACTGGGTTTGCTTTGCACAAACTGCTAAAAGACGTTGCTCCCACCAGCAAAGCCAAATACGTTGCCTTCCAGACGCTGTTCCGCCCTGAAGAGATGCCCGGTCAGAAAGACCGTTTTATTGGCGGTGGTCTGGCTTATCCCTATGTGGAAGGACTGCGCATCGATGAAGCCATGCATCCGCTGACACTATTGGCTGTTGGCGTGTATGGCAAGGCGCTGCCACCGCAAAACGGCGCGCCAGTGCGGTTGGTAGTACCGTGGAAATATGGTTTTAAAGGCATCAAGTCCATTGTCAGCATTCGGCTACAGGAGGAACGTCCACCGACCACCTGGAACCTGTTAGCACCAAATGAATATGGTTTTTATGCCAATGTAAATCCGCATGTTGATCACCCTCGCTGGTCACAGGCAACCGAGCGCGTGATTGGCGCAGGCGGTATTCTGGACGTAAAGCGCCAACCCACGCTGCTGTTCAATGGCTACGCCGACCAGGTCAGCACGCTGTATCGCGGTTTAAATTTGCAGGAGAACTTTTGAGTGCGCATTACAGCAAAACAGGTTACCTGGCTAAAAGTGATACTCCATCTTGCCGCTTTTTTGCCGATGTTGTGGCTCTTTTACGCCGCAAACCAGGGACTACTCAGCGCCGATCCCGCCAAAGATATTCAACATTTTACTGGCAGAATGGCCTTAAAATTACTGCTGGCATCGCTACTTGTGACACCACTGGTGCGTTACGCAAAGCAGCCGTCGTTAATTCGCGTACGCCGTCTGCTGGGACTCTGGTGTTTTGCATGGGCAACACTCCATCTCACCAGCTATGCCCTGTTAGAGTTGGGCTTGAGCAATCTGGCGCTGCTGGGGCACGAGTTGGTAAGCCGCCCTTATCTGACCCTGGGGATTATCAGCTGGACCCTCTTGTTGGCACTGGCGTTGACCTCCACACAAGCGGCCCAGCGAAAAATGGGTAGAAACTGGCAAAGATTGCATAATGTCGTCTATCTGGTCGCGATACTGGCACCGGTTCACTATCTGTTGTCGGTAAAAGTGCTCTCCCCACAGCCGCTACTTTATATGCTGGCAGCGCTGGTGCTTTTAGCTTTACGTTATCGCAAAATCCGCGGCTGGTGGCGCTAATTGACTCTACGACGCAACTACCGTAGTCCTCTTATTTTGTACTGATAATCATGTTACACGGTTGATCATCTTCCCTGATAAGACCAGTATTTAGCAGCTATTTGCGCTGAAGTTATTATAATGTGCCACTTCCGGGTTTTTGCCTCACATTTTCATCCCGCCTGGGGGTGACAATGCGGTATCGAAGGTATATTTTGTCGTATCAACGAGAATTGCAGGAGATAACGTCACGATGACGGACAAGTTGCAAATTTTGCTTTTGAACGGGCCGAACCTTAATATGCTCGGCACTCGCGAACCAGAGAAGTACGGCACAATGACCTTGTCCGACATTGTTTCTGGTTTACGTGCACAAGCAGAAGCGCTGAATGTGTCATTGGATCACCTGCAGTCCAATGCGGAACATGTGCTGATTGACCGTATTCATCAGGCTAAAGGCAAGGTTGACTATATCCTGATTAATCCGGCCGCTTTCACGCACACCAGCGTCGCGTTGCGTGATGCCTTGCTGGCAGTAGAGATCCCGTTTATCGAGATTCACCTGAGCAATGTGCACGCACGAGAGCCTTTTCGTCATCACTCATATCTCTCTGATATTGCCACTGGCGTCATCTGTGGATTAGGCGCTGATGGCTATTCCTGGGCACTCCAGACAGCGGTGAAACGCCTGTCACATACCAACTAAACAAAGAGTACGGAACCCCAAATGGATATTCGTAAAATTAAAAAGCTGATTGAACTGGTTGAAGAATCAGGCATTGCAGAGCTGGAAATTTCTGAAGGTGAGGAGTCAGTACGTATCAGTCGCGCAGTCCCGAATCAGGGTATGCCGATGATGCAACAGGCCTATGCCGCACCGATGATGCAGCCGCAGCTGGCGAACGCCGTTGCGCCTGCCACCACGCCTGTCATGGAAGCCCCGGCAGCCGCTGCGACAGAAATGAGCGGTCACCTCGTTCGTTCACCGATGGTTGGCACCTTCTATCGTACGCCAAGCCCGGAAGCAAAAGCCTTCGTTGAAGTTGGGCAGAAGGTCAATGTTGGCGATACGCTGTGCATTGTTGAAGCAATGAAAATGATGAACCAGATCGAAGCCGACAAAGCAGGCGTGGTGAAAGCCATCCTGGTAGAAAGCGGTCAACCAGTAGAATTTGACGAGCCGCTGGTCGTCATCGAGTAACGAGGCGCACCATGCTTGATAAAATTGTTATCGCTAACCGTGGTGAAATCGCTCTGCGTATCCTGCGTGCCTGTAAAGAACTGGGCATCAAGACCGTTGCGGTACACTCCACGGCAGACAGAGATCTGAAACACGTGCTACTGGCAGATGAAACCGTCTGCATTGGCCCGGCTCCGTCGGTCAAAAGCTATCTGAATATCCCGGCAATTATTTCGGCGGCTGAAATCACTGGTGCTGTCGCTATCCACCCGGGCTACGGCTTTCTGTCCGAAAACGCCAACTTCGCCGAGCAGGTTGAGCGCTCAGGCTTTATCTTTATTGGCCCTAAAGCCGATACCATTCGCCTGATGGGCGATAAAGTGTCAGCAATCACGGCAATGAAGAAAGCCGGTGTGCCGACCGTTCCGGGTTCCGACGGCCCGCTCGGCGACGACATGGATGCTAACCGCGCCCATGCTAAACGCATCGGTTACCCGGTTATCATCAAAGCCTCCGGCGGCGGCGGCGGTCGCGGTATGCGCGTTGTGCGTACTGATGCCGAGCTAGCCCAGTCCATCACCATGACCCGTGCGGAAGCCAAAGCCGCGTTTAATAACGACATGGTGTATATGGAGAAGTATCTGGAAAACCCGCGCCATATCGAGATTCAGGTGCTGGCAGATGGTCAGGGCAACGCTATCTATCTGGCAGAACGCGATTGCTCCATGCAGCGTCGTCACCAGAAAGTGGTCGAAGAAGCACCGGCGCCGGGTATCACGCCAGAACTGCGCCGCCATATTGGCGAACGCTGTGCGAAAGCCTGCGTGGATATTGGCTACCGTGGTGCGGGTACGTTCGAGTTCCTGTTTGAAAACGGCGAGTTTTACTTCATTGAAATGAACACCCGTATTCAGGTTGAACATCCGGTAACCGAAATGATTACCGGCGTGGACCTGATTAAAGAACAGCTGCGTATCGCGGCAGGTCAGCCTCTGTCCATCAAACAGGAAGAAGTCGAAGTACGCGGACATGCGGTGGAATGCCGTATCAACGCCGAAGACCCGAACACCTTCCTGCCAAGCCCGGGTAAGATCACCCGCTTTCACGCGCCTGGTGGTTTTGGCGTGCGCTGGGAATCGCATATCTACGCTGGCTATACCGTGCCGCCGTACTACGATTCAATGATAGGCAAGCTTATTTGCTACGGTGAAACCCGTGAAGTAGCCATTGCCCGTATGCGTAACGCGCTGCAGGAGCTTATCATCGACGGCATCAAAACCAACGTCGACCTGCAAATGCGCATAATGAGTGACGAGAATTTCCAGCATGGTGGCACCAATATCCACTATCTGGAGAAAAAGCTCGGTCTACACGACTAAGCTTTGAACATTCTCTGCCAGGGCCGGTCTTCCGGCCCTTTCTTTTTTCTCCTACAATCGCCGCTTTAGCTGATAACCCGGGAAACAATAATGGAT
>JALAGK010000169.1 GCA_022712475.1 Enterobacteriaceae bacterium | reverse complement strand
TCGAAGATCTGCTTGATAAAGCCGAACCCGGACAGTTCGAGATTACCGTCTTCTGTGAAGAGCCCCGCATCGCCAACGACCGCGTACACCTGTCATCTTATTTCTCCCATCACACTGCCGAAGAACTCACGCTGGTGCGCGAAGGGTTTTATGAGAAACACGGCGTACAGGTACTGGTGGGCGAGCGTGCTATCACTATTAACCGCCAGGAAAAGGTGATTCACTCCAGCGCTGGTCGCACCGTCTTTTACGACAAGCTGGTTATGGCAACCGGCTCATATCCCTGGATCCCGCCGATTAAAGGCGCGGAAACCCAGGACTGCTTTGTTTACCGCACCATTGAAGACCTCAATGCCATTGAAGCCTGCGCGCGTCGCAGCAAGCGTGGCGCTGTAGTCGGTGGTGGCCTGTTAGGGCTTGAAGCCGCAGGCGCACTGAAAAACCTCGGCGTAGAAACCCACGTCGTTGAGTTTGCCCCAATGCTGATGGCCGAACAGCTCGATCGTATGGGCGGTGAACAGCTGTGTAAAAAAATTGAGCGCATGGGCGTGAAGGTTCATACCAGTAAAAATACCCAGGAAATCGTGCAGGAAGGCGTGGAAGCACGTAAAACCATGCACTTTGCCGACGGTAGCAAACTGGAAATTGACTTCATTGTGTTTTCAACCGGCATCCGCCCGCGCGATAAGCTTGCCACCCAGTGCGGTCTCGCCACCGCGCAGCGCGGCGGTATCGTCATTAACGATAACTGCCAGACCTCTGACCCGGATATCTACGCCATTGGCGAATGCGCAAGCTGGCAAAACCGCATGTTTGGCCTGGTGGCGCCGGGCTACAAAATGGCTCAGGTCACCGTCGATCATCTGCTCGGCAACAGCAATGCGTTTGAAGGCGCGGATATGAGCGCCAAGCTCAAGCTGCTGGGCGTGGACGTCGGCGGCATTGGTGACGCTCATGGCCGTACGCCGGGCGCTCGAAGCTACGTCTACCTTGACGAGAACAAAGAAGTCTACAAACGCCTTATCGTTAGCGAAGACAATAAAACGCTGCTTGGTGCGGTACTGGTGGGCGACACCAGCGATTACGGCAACTTGTTGCAGCTGATGCTTAACGCTATTGAGTTACCAGAAAATCCGGACTCGTTGATTCTGCCATCCCACGCGGGCAGCGGCAAACCGGCTATTGGCGTAGACAAACTGCCGGACAGCGCGCAGATTTGCTCCTGCTTTGACGTCACCAAAGGTGACCTGGTGGCCGCTATCAATAAAGGCTGCCACACCGTAGCCGCCCTCAAAGCCGAAACCAAAGCCGGAACCGGCTGCGGCGGTTGTATCCCACTGGTAACCCAGGTGCTTAACGCCGAGCTTGCCAAACAGGGTATTGAAGTGAACAACCACCTGTGCGAACACTTCGCGTTCTCACGACAGGAGCTGTATCACCTCATTCGCGTAGAAGGCATTAAATCCTTCGGCGAGCTGCTGGCGAAATACGGCACCGGCTACGGCTGTGAAGTGTGTAAACCGACGGTCGGCTCGCTGCTGGCGTCCTGCTGGAACGAGTACGTGCTTAAGCCTGAAAACACACCGTTACAGGACACTAACGACAACTTCCTCGCCAACATCCAGAAAGACGGCACCTACTCGGTGATCCCGCGTTCTGCCGGTGGCGAAATCACGCCTGAAGGGCTGATGGAAGTCGGCCGCATTGCCCGTGAATTTAACCTCTACACCAAAATTACCGGCTCGCAGCGTATCGGTCTGTTTGGCGCGCAAAAAGACGACCTGCCGGAAATCTGGCGTCAGTTGATCGAAGCAGGCTTTGAAACCGGCCACGCTTACGCTAAAGCACTACGCATGGCCAAAACCTGCGTAGGAAGCACCTGGTGCCGTTACGGCGTGGGTGACAGCGTAGGGTTCGGTGTTGAGCTGGAAAACCGCTACAAGGGCATCCGCACGCCGCACAAGATGAAGTTTGGCGTCTCGGGCTGTACCCGCGAATGCGCAGAAGCGCAGGGCAAAGATGTCGGCGTTATCGCCACCGAGAAAGGCTGGAACCTGTACGTTTGCGGCAACGGCGGTATGAAACCGCGCCACGCAGACCTGCTGGCCGCTGACCTCGACCACGACACCCTGGTGCGCTACCTCGATCGCTTCATGATGTTCTACATCCGTACCGCCGACAAACTGCAGCGCACTTCGGTGTGGCTTGAGAACCTCGAAGGCGGCATTGAGTACCTGAAAAACGTCATCATCGACGACAAGCTCGGCATCAACGAGCACATGGAAGCCGAAATGGCGCGTCTGCGCGAGGCCGTTATCTGCGAATGGCAGGAAACCGTCAACACCCCGCAGGCACAGGTACGCTTTAAGCACTTTATTAACAGCACTCAACGCGATCCGAACGTCCAGGTCGTTGCAGAGCGCCAGCAGCATCGTCCGGCCACGCCATATGAGCGTATCCCGGTCACTCTTGTGGAGGAAAATGTATGAGTCAGTGGACTACCGTTTGCCCGCTAAACGACATCCTGCCTGCCACCGGGGTTTGTGCCCTGGTCGGCCAACAGCAGATTGCCATTTTCCGTCCTCGCGCCGATGAGCAGGTCTACGCCATCAGCAACATCGACCCATTCTTTGAAGCAAGCGTGCTCTCACGCGGCCTGATTGCTGAACACCAGGGCGAGCTGTGGGTAGCAAGCCCGCTTAAAAAACAGCGCTTTCGCCTGCGAGATGGCCTGTGTATGGAAGACGACACTCACTCGGTAGCCCATTTTGAGGCCAGGGTGCAGGACGGACAGGTGCAGATAAAAGCCTGACGGCCAGGGTGTCGTTTCCAGCGGATACGGCACCCGATTTTTCGGGCGAAGCCTGCCAATAAAGGCTCCCCGTTATTTTCTTTTTAT
>JALAGK010000168.1 GCA_022712475.1 Enterobacteriaceae bacterium | reverse complement strand
GCTCGTTGGGTCTGGCACGAATGAGAAACGTGCGCGCGTGGTACTTTTCTTTTGCGTACTGGCGCATATGCGCAACATCAGCGATACGGGTCAGGTTGTAGTCGACTATGAGCAGTACTTTTGTTGAATCAGGCATATTCTTCCCCTTATTAAGATGATGACATCGTGTAAAAAGTGGGTTGGATTACCGCGGCAGAAGTGCCTGCGCACGGGGTGTGGCATACCGGATATCAATAGCCTCTCTTGAAACCTCAAACAGGGTTTCAAGTGTGCTTTGCCTGTCTTCCTGACTGAATTGCCAAAGCAGCTGGCCGAGGAAAACCTCTCTGGCGTCAGACTCCACGTGGTCGCCTGGTTTGAGAAGAATGTGTGAAACGCTGGGCGTAAGCGGTAAGGGATTAAGCGTGATGGACTCTATTAGTCCGCAGGTAGCGAAATAGACGCGAAAAAACGTAGCGACAGTGCCAGGTGGTTTTCAATCGGGTGAATAGGACAGCGCTTCCAGTTCCTCGATGAAACGGTGCTGTTGCTCAGGGCTGCGCTGGCACAGCAGCATATCGAGCCATAGCTCCAGCATACTTTTCCCTTGCGTCATGGCCTGCACGCTGTGGGATATCAGGCTGCCGCCCACGCGAGGATTAACTTCGATAAGATCCCAGCGTGAACCGTCATACTTAGCCTCAATGTGAAAGCATCCCCAGCGCAGCGCCAGGTATTCGGTGAGTTGTTTTATCCACTGTATGCCCTGGGCACATTGCTGTTGGCTCAGACTGGTTGGCGGGCTGGTGCAGCAGCTTTCCAGCACAGTTTTTGCTGATTCGACAACTTCGCATTTTTCATGAATAGCTACAGTGAACAACTGGTTGTCGATAAGCAGAACTTCAAAACAATATTCCTGCCCGTGAAGGTATTCTTCAGCTAAAAAGGCGGGCGTACCGTTAAACGCGGACGCATAAACTGGGTCTTTTTGGCTGCTGGCGATGATGTCTTCAAGGGTTTCCCAGTCAACGTCTGCATGAAGCGGGAATGCGCCGTAAGAGGCAATGCCATAGATGGGTTTAATAAAATAGCGGACATCACTATTCTTTAATTCATCGAGTAAATCAGGGCCGAGTTTTAATGCCCGGATATGTGACAGCCCCACATTGGCGAGCCGGTTACGCAGTGACAGCTTATTTCTCAGGGCCATAATGTCCTGCGAGTCGGTATCGGCAATACCAAGATGCTGATTCACACTGGCCATTAAATGGCGATACCCTTCCCAGACGGTGATGCAGCACAGAACGTCATAACCTTCCTGCGTTAATAAATGCAAAAAGTTCGATACATCATCTTCCGTTAATTGATGCGCCTGAGTGGAGGATAAGACATCCACTTTGTTGTTTATCTCTTCCAGCCGCTGTGGATTGTGCTCAGCCAGGGGCAATGAAGATAAGACGAATGTTTTAAGCCCGCGTGATTTTAATGCCTCAATGAGATCTTCGAGAAATGAAAACCCACAGTGGCTTAATAGCACTACTCCCATATTATTCTTCATGCCCCATTCCCCCCTTATGCAGCGGTTGACTCTTTATGCGCTAATGTGTCTTCGTACAGTTCAGTGAAATAAAGAGCGAGGATGCGCTGGTGCTCTTGTAAATAACGCTTAAGCGCCGCAATATCTGACTCGTCTTTAATCAAGAACCGCAACGCACTCCAGACCTCGCCGGGATGATCGTCATTAATATCCGTATGAGAATGCAGCACCTGACCTACAATATTGTCTTCACCCACAGACACTTTCAGGGCATCCAGTTTGCGGGGTTCGAGTTTGACATTGACGTATTCCACCAGATAAGAATACGCCACAACACCGAGCGGCCCTTCGTGGTCGAGCAGGTAAGAGAAATAGCCGGTGAGAAGTTTGGTTGACAGATAGGGTTCAGTGCTCATCGCCTGTTTACGCGAAATATTGGCTTTTTCCAGATCCTGAAGAAATAACTCATCATGGAGCATTTCCTCACACTCATAATTCGCCCAAATTTGTGCAGCCTCAGGACTTATTTTGGCAATTTCGGCCAGCGCTTTAGATTCAGAAACACGCAGCAGACGAATTCGCCACGCCGTTTCAATTAAATGGCGATTGTAATATTCCGTGTCAACGTTATGCCCTTCAAGATGGGCGGCGTGAGGGACCGTATTATACCAGTCATCAACCTGTCGGTCGATGATGGCATCAATTTCCTGACGTAAGGCCCGTGATTCATTTGCGTTTAAATAAGGGATGCGATTGCTATATCCGACATTCTTTACTCGATTTTGCATAATCAGTTCCTTAATTAAGGATGGGTGTAATTAAAGGAAAAACGTTCAACAGTTAATGGCATGGCTCGATGTAATAGAAGGGCCATAAATTAACGTTTACTTATGCTTGATTATGGATATATTTTCCTGAAGGGTGACACTTCCTGTTATCTGACATTGACAGGCAAGCCTGAATGTCTCTCCGGCATAGCCGAGTTTTTCAAGAAATATACGTTCTCCATCTTTCTTTATGCCCAGATTTTCACCTCCTTGAGTGACATGAATGACGCAGGCACCGCAGGCACCTACCCGACAGCCAAAGGGAATGATATTTTTACCGTTATACGCATATTCAACCTGAGTTAATGGCGCTTTGTCTGGCAAAAAGATATCAACCCCTTGTGGCATAAACGTTAATTTATGCACGCTTATTCTCTCCTCTTTTCAACGTTAACTTTATTTCGCGTTGGCTGACAGAATAACGGCAATAAACATTTAGCGTGTATTACGTGTGATCAGCCAGAATATAAAGGCAGCGATACTAAAGAGTGCGCCCAGAATACAGACGGCGGTCCATCCCCATAATGCGTAAACATGTGTAGAGGTAATGGCACCCAGTGCGCTGCCAATGGAATAAAAGGTCATATAAACACCGACCAGGCGACTTTGCGCATCAGGCCGGGCGGCAAAGATAATGCTTTGGTTGGTGACATGAACCGCCTGTACAGCAAAGTCCAGGATGACAACGCCGACAATGAGCAGTGGTAATGACACCGGGAGCATGGCGGTGGGCAGCCAGGATAGCGCCAGCAGGGCGAGGGCAATGCCGGTTGTCTTCTGGCCTAACCCTTTGTCGGCCCAATGACCAGCTTTTGCCGCTGCCAGCGCACCTGCCACACCGGCCAGACCAAACAGGCCAATTTCAGTATGACTTAGCGAGAAGGGGGCTGCACTCAGGGGCAACACCATAGCGGTCCATAAGACGCTAAAGGCAGCGAAGATAAGCAGTGCCAACACCCCGCGCACCCGTAGCAGAGGCACGGTGATAAAGAGTCTGCAAACGGACGCCAGCAGCTGGAAATAGCTGGATTTCTCCCCGGATGTGGGCTGCTTTGGCATGACTTTAACCAGTACGCCAATTATCAGCAGCATAATAATGGATGAGGCGAAATAGACGGAACGCCAGCCTGCTAAATCGGCAAACGCGCCGGAAATAAAACGGGCAAACAAAATCCCCAGAACAATACCGCTGGTGACAGTCCCAATTGCCTGGCCGCGCTGCTCCGGCAGCGCCAGTGTTGCGGCATAGGCCACGAGTACCTGGACGACAACCGCCATGAGCCCTACGACCGACATCCCCAGCAGTAATACGCTGATATCCGGCGCGATACTGACCACAATGAGTGCAACAACGGACAAGCTAATTTGCCCGATTATCATATTACGGCGATTAAGAAGATCCCCCATCGGCACAATGAATAATAAACCCAGCGCGTAGCCTGTCTGGGTGAGCGTGACAACAATCCCGATTGCTGCCGGCTCAACACGAAGGCTTTCTGCCATTGAATTGAGTAAGGGCTGGGCAAAGTAAACATTGGCGACCGACAGCCCGCTGATGATGGCGAACAGGAAAATAAGCGGTTTGGTTAGCACGGTGCTGGCTGGCTGCACTGGCGCTGAGCCGATAGCATCATGATTTTTTTCCTCATGATTCAATGACAAAGCAGAATCTTTCTGTTCCTGCGCGACCAGGGGTTTATCGCAATGGGTATTCATGTATAT
>JALAGK010000167.1 GCA_022712475.1 Enterobacteriaceae bacterium | reverse complement strand
TGCCAACGTTCGGGGAAAGAGCTAGCGGTGTAGTAAATAGGCCAGGCGGTATAACAAAATGTATGACTTTCTCATGTGAAAGCGAATATTCTCAGCGCTAAACATTTTTTGCGAAAAGAATAGCGTGACCTGATTTAACCTCACCTAAGCGGTGTCCGTACCGTTGCGAAGTTGTTATTAAAAGAATCAAAAAGATCATACTGTGCGCTACTCTCGCGTTCGATATTAAAACATTCTGAAAATAAGCCTCTGTTCTGTTTTAATTTTGAGAGATGCATCATACTTATTGTTCACTTTCCACAGCTGGCTTAAGAAAACGAGGCAGTTGACACTTCCTGTTGCCTACTTATATAATTTTTTGAATTTTGTGATAGTTTCAGGGTATCTGGGAACGGAGATAATGGTTAAAAATAAGCGTGCTCTTTTTGGGGTTCTGCTGCTGGCTGGCACAATCAGCGGCTGTACGTTAGATAAAACGACTACCAGCAATTATAAAGCAGACAATAATGCTGCCGCCTCATCACAGGCCAGCACGTCCTACGCTTCTCCGTCCTCCCAGTCCAGCTGGAGCGGTGTGTCTGAAAACGGCGCAACCCAGACCGTCGAGGTTATGGATTCAGAAAGAAGCATCACCAGCCAGCGTCTGCAGACGTGCCTTGCAGAAGCGCGCCAACTGTCCAGCATCGGCAACGGGACTTACAATAATCTGGTTGATTCACTCAGACGCAGCATTGCGGCAACCAAATACTACGCTGGCATCGCGGGTCAACTGTCTGGCAACACCCAGGACACCATCACGCCGCTGTATCAGTACAAAATTAACGATACCTGTAACACCATCTCCCAGTCATTGCTCGCAGAGCTGAAGAAGGGTGATTTGTTAAAGTAACAGACAACCTCGGTAGGTCTTTTAAATAATGAAAAAATTCACAAGGACAGTGATAGGACTGATGGTCTTTCAGAGCCTATCTTTTCCCTGGGCCAACGCATCGACCAAAGGCAAGGATTTTTTTTCAGCCATTGAGGCAATTGTCGATGCCGAGCTGAACTCCCTGACATCTCCTGACAGCAGATCTTATACGCCAAGGCCGCGTACAAATATAATCAATGAACCTAACACGCAGCCTAAACCGCGGTTACAAACATCACAAACGCCACAACGTCATTCACAAAACACCCAATTAAAAACGCTCGCCTCCTCAAATGAAGCCTTGCAGCAAAAAAATAAAAAGCTGGCTCAGGAGTTGGAGAATGTTAGAAAGCAGCTAAACCAGGCTGCGGCGACACCTCAAGCGGTTAATAATGAACAACGCCAGCAATATACCGTACTCGAAAAAGAGAATGCGGCGCTGAAGGCTGCGTTTAATAAACTGTCTGCGGATAAATCACAGCTCCTTCAGGAATATTCTGCCTACGAAAGTGAAGGCGATGAATCCATCAAAGCATTAAGCGCTCAGCTTCATGAGCAGCAGCAGTTAAATAAAAAGTCGGAAGAGAAAATTGCGCTGCTGACACAATCTCTTGCGGCTGCGCAAAAATCAGCAGGTGAGGTGAAAACACTCACGGCCCAGCTTGATGAGCAGAAAAAGCAGGCCCAGATTGCCGCTGATAAAGTCGCACAAATGGAAAAAGCGCTGGCAGAATCACGCAATAAATCCAGCGACCAGATTAATCAGCTGGCTTCCCAGCTTGATACCCAAAAAACGCTTAGCCAGGACTCTGGCGACAAAGTCGCCCTGCTTGAGAAATCACTCGCAGACTCACGCAAAGCCGAAGAAGAGGTTAAGCGTCTGACCGCTCAGCTTGAAGAGCAACAGAAGCTGGCTCAGGCCTCAGCGCAGAAAGCCGAGGGGCTCGAAAAAGAACTGGCCGAATCCCGTCGCCAGTCTGCTGATGATATTAAGGTGCTGACTGCGCAGCTTAATGAGCAAAAAGCCGCTATGCAGGCTTCTGGCGGCAAAGTGGCCGAGCTGGAGAAAGCGCTCACCGCATCCCATAAAGCCGCTGAAGACGTTAAGCAACTTAACGCCCAACTCGCCGAACAGCAAAAGCTGACACAGACGGCGAATGAGCAGGTCAGCAAGCTGGAAAAAATGCTGGCAGAGTCGCGTCAGAAATCTGACGACGAGATCAAAGCACTTACCGCCCAGCTCACCGAACAAAAAAATCTCAGCCTGTCCTCTGGCGACAAAGTGGCTCAGCTGCAACAGTCTCTGAGCGCCTCTCTGAAGGCTGAAGATACTGTTAAAGCGCTGAGCCTTCAGCTGGTTGAGCAGCAAAAACAGACCAAGGCCGCGAGCGATAAAGTCATTACGCTTGAAAAAGAGCTGGCTGATTCACGCAATAAGTCTGCTGAAGAAGTGA
The DNA here is from genome assembly GCA_022712475.1 of Enterobacteriaceae bacterium. Classification (GTDB taxonomy): domain Bacteria; phylum Pseudomonadota; class Gammaproteobacteria; order Enterobacterales; family Enterobacteriaceae; genus Tenebrionibacter. Next base: position 9,688 of record JALAGK010000167.1, on the reverse strand, counting down.
AAACACTTACCGCACAGCTCAACGACCAGAAGAACCTTATGCAGGCCTCTGGCGGCAAATTGGCTGAGTTAGAAAAATCACTCGCCGCCTCTCATAAAGCGGCTGATGACGTTAAGCGTCTGACGGCTGAGCTTGAAGAGCAGAAGAAGCTCACACTTGCGGCTAATGATCGTGCTAGCCAGCTTGAACAAAACCTGACGGAATCACGCACAAAAGCGGCTAATGATCTTAAAGCACTCACAGCGCAGCTTGATGAGCAAAAAGCACTGAGTCAAAGCGCTGGCGGCAAAGTTGCACTACTGGAAAAATCGCTCACTGAAACGGGTAAAACAGCGGAAAGTGCAAAACAGCTGACTGAACAGCTTGAGGAACAGAAGAAGCTCAACGAGGTTGCTAAAGCTGAGATTGCCAAACTGGTGAAGTCACTCGCTGAGTCGCGTACCAAATCGCAAGATGAAATCCAGAAGCTGGTTTCCCAGCTTGCTGAACAAAAAACGCTTAACGCCAGCGCGGGCGATAAAGCCAGCGAGATGGAAAAAGCGCTTGCCGAGTCGAATAAAAAAGCCGCTGAACAAATTAAAGCGCTCACCGCACAGCTTGAACAACAGAAGCAACTTGGCCAGGACTCTGGCAGCAAAGTCGCCCTGCTGGAAAAAACGCTGTCTGAATCCGGCGGTAAAAATGCTGACATCATCAAGAGCCTGACCAGCCAGCTTGAAGAGCAGAAAAAAGCGGCACAAACCGCAGCCGATAAATCGGCACAGCTTGAAAAAGCGCTGGCGGACTCACGAACGAAAGCCGCCGAGGAACAAAAGAAACTCACGGCACAGCTCGAAGCACAGCAAAAAGCCAGCCAGAGTGCTGACGAACGCATTGCCGCGATGGAGAAATCTCTGGCCGATGCGGGCAACAAAGCGCTTGAGAAAATCAATCTGCTGGCTAACAGCCTGGAAGAGCAGAAACAGATTAGCCAGAACGCTGAAAACCGCGTCAAGGTGCTTGAGAAAACGCTGGCCGAATCAGGCGACAAGGCGCTTGAGAAAATCAATTTGCTGTCTACCGAGTTGGAAAAAGAGAGAAAACTCAACCAAGGCGCAGATGGCAAAATTGCCGAGCTCACGAAGTCGCTCGCTGAGTCGTCTAAAAATGCACAGAACGTTAAAGAACTGACCGCGCAGTTAGACGAGCAGAAGAAGCAGACGCTGTCCGCTACCGACAAAGTTACTAAGCTGGAAAAAGCCCTGGCTGATTCTCAGTCCAAAGCAGCGGATGAAGTTAAAAAGCTCACTGCACAACTTAATGAGCAAAAACAGCTGGGGCAGACAGCCGGTAACCGCGTAGCACTGCTCGAACAGTCGCTGACGGATACCTCTAAAACAGCAGAAACCGTCAAGCAGCTTACTGCTCAGCTTGAAGAGCAGAAGAAGCTCGCACAAAACGCGGCTGAAAAAGCCACTGCGCTGGAGAAAACGCTGGCGCAGACAGGCGGTAAAAACGCCGACGCTATTGAGCTGCTGAACAAGCAGCTGGATGAGCAAAGAAAAGCCGCGCGCACATCTGCCGATAAAGCAGCTGAGCTTGAAAAAGCTTTGGCTGACTCACGCAATAAAGCAGCAGACGATCTCAAAGCGTTAACGGCGCAGCTTGAAGCACAGAAGCAGCAGGGTCTGAGTGCGAATAGTAAAGTGGCAGAGCTTGAGAAGTCTCTGGCTGAGACAGCAAAAACGGCTGAAAACGTGAAGCAGTTGACTGCACAGCTTGAAGAGCAGAAAAAACTGGCGCAAAGCTCGGGTGACAAAGTCGCGCAGCTGGAAAAAGCGCTGGCGGAATCACGTAATAAAGCAGCAGAAGACATCAAGCAAATTACTGCGAAACTCAATGAGAAAGAGAAAAATGCGGCTGAACGTGACGGTGAGATAGTCCAGCTCAGTGCCAAAGTTGCTGAACTGACAAAACTGAACGCTGATCTAACCAAGTCCAGTACTGAACTGAGTAAAACCAGTGATGCCCTGCGCGAGCGCGACGGCCAGATAGCCCAGCTTAACGCGAAGGTGGCCGAGCTGACTAAGCTCAACACCGATTTGACCAAATCCAGCACTGAACTGAGCAAAACCAGCGATGCCCTGCGCGAGCGTGATGGTCAGATCTCCCAGCTCAACGCAAAAATCGAAGAACTGACAAAATCCAATGCCGAGCTGACTAAAGCGAAAGAAACACAGGCGCAGAACCTGCCTGCCGCCGCCAGTACAGCCGCGCTTAAGAGCGAAGACTCAAAACGCTCCTATACTAACGGCGTAGTGTTCTCACGCATGCTGAAGAAAAACATCAGCGAGCAGGAATACCTGGGCGTGAAGGTGGATGTCGCAGCAGTCCTGGCAGGTATTGCAGACGGCGTGTCTGATAAATCCCGCCTCGACGAAGGCTCGCTGATGAAGAACCATCGCAATCTGATGGATTCACTGAGCAAGCTTGAGAAGCAGAAATTCGACAAAGCGTTCTCGCAATTGCGTACCGCCACGTCGAAGAAAAAGGTTCTCAAGCAGAACAACAACTTGTTCTTCGTGCAGGGGAAAGCCGGCAGCAGCGCGTACAATGAAGGCGACAGCATCAACTTTGAGCTGACGGAAGCCATGCTTGACGGCAAAGTGCTCAGCAAGGAGAACAACGGCACGCTGACCTTCACGGATAAACTGCCTTATGTTTTCTATGAGTCCTTCAGACTGGCGAAAAAAGGCGGTTCGATGGAAGTCTACGGCCTTGCCGGAGATATCTACGCATCCGGCGCCATGCCAGACGGCGTCTTCCCACTCACGCCAATGAAAGTCACACTGGTAACGAAGTAATTTTTACCTGACTGTGGACCGCCATGATACCTCAAAAGAGGATCTATCCTGGCGGTCCACAGCGTTAATAACGCCCTTTCCCCGCTTTGCCCATCCCCTTAATTCTTTGGTCTCTGCGCTATGTTTTTGCTCAGGCATCAGAAAACGCCGCAATAACGGCCTTTACTTGCGCTATCCCTCTTATAAAAGAGGATGAAACACGCAAAAGCCATCAATTTATCTGTTCCGCATTAACAGCCATACTGGCTTCAACCCCACCCAGGAGGAGCCTGCAAATGAAAACACTCAACGCACGTCAATTCTTTAAAGACTATTTCTGCGCCACTCGTAACACCGGCCGCGGGCTGATGCGCTACTTTACCGCCGCTCAGCGTGACGACATGCTGGATGGTGTAATGCAATGGCGGCACACCGTGCCCACCATCAGGAAAGGCAGCTCGCGGGATTAACCACTGCCTGTGCTGCTGACAAATTGAGAATAAAGATAACGCCACCGCAAGGACCTTCCGCGGTGGCGTTATCATGATGAGGATTGTCTGGAACACCGGATAAAAAAGAACCGGCAGAGGCCTCACCCCAACCGGTTCTTTCTGGCGATGAAGCAATGATTTACAGACCTGCTGTCCCAAATGCGCGTAACCAGTCCTGCTCAAATTTTGCAACGGCGGCATCAACTGCTGGGGTTGAAATAAATTGTTCCGCCACGTCCAGAGGCAGCGTAATGGATTCACAGCCCGCCAGCAGACACTCAAGCGCCTGGCGTGGCGTTTTGAAGCTCGCCGCCAGCACCTTCGCACCCGGTGCATGCAACGAAAGCAGTTGCTGCAAATCCCTCACCGTAGCAATACCGTCGCCCCCCTGCGCATCCAGGCGATTAACATAAGGCGCGACATAGTGCGCACCGGCCAGCGCCGATAATAGCCCCTGCCCGGCGCCGTAAACGGCCGTGCCCAGCGTAGGAATGCCTTCAGCTGCCAGCAGCTTAATTGCCGCCAGTCCTTCTGCCGTCACCGGCACTTTCACCACCAAACCGGAGACGATGGCCCGCAGTTTCTTTGCTTCCTGCACCATCTCTTCAGCACGCGGCGCCATTACCTGGGCAAAAAGCCGCCCTTTACCCCCGAGCGCCTCATACAACTCCGGCAGCAGTACATCTATTGGCTTCTTACCACTGGCAACAATGCTTGGGTTAGTTGTCACGCCTGCCAGCGGAAAAATGCGCGCCAGGCGCTTTACCGCAGTAACGTCAGAAGTATCGAGATAAAGCTCCATTCAGGCACTCCCCGGAATTGTGATAGTTAGCAAAATTTCATTCAGTATAGCCTTCACTTCGCGACGATCGTTGATCGTAGTCAATATCACTTTCTTTCGAAAGTAATTTACTATTCATACGAAACAAGAGAGGCTACGCGATGATCTTCAATATCCAGCGCTACTCCACACATGATGGCCCCGGAATTCGCACCGTCGTATTCCTGAAAGGTTGCTCGCTGGGCTGCCGCTGGTGCCAGAACCCAGAAAGTCGCGCGCGCACCCAGGATCTACTGTTTGATGCGCGCCTGTGCCTCGACGGTTGTGAGCTATGCCAGCAGGCAGCACCGGATATCGTACAACGCGTGGCTGACAAACTGGTGATTCATCGTGAAAAGTTACAGCCCGATCGCTTTGCAGTGCTGGAACATTGTTGCCCAACCCAGGCGTTAACGGTATGCGGCGAAGACAAAACCGCAGACGATATTCTCGCAACCGTCATGCGTGACCGCCCATTCTATGAACGCAGCGGCGGCGGCATCACGCTGTCCGGTGGTGAACCGTTTATGAACCCGCAGCTTACGCAAACGCTGCTTCAGCGCAGCCATGAGGCTGGCATTCACACCGCCGTGGAAACCTGCCTGCATGTGCCGTGGCGCTATATCGAACCTTCACTCGCCCACATCGACCTGTTTCTGGCCGACCTCAAGCACGTAGATGGTGCGGTTTTTAAACAGTGGACCGACGGTTCGGCAAAGCGCGTGCTCGACAACCTTAAGCGCATTGCCGCTGCGGGTAAGAAAATGACCATTCGCGTCCCGCTTATCCCCGGGTTTAACGCCGATGAGGACAGCATTCGCGCCATTACCGACTTCGCTGCTGACGAGCTCAACATTCACGATATTCACTTTTTACCGTACCACACGCTGGGTATGAACAAATACGTTCTGTTGGACCAGCCCTACCACGCGCCGGATAAACCGCTGGACAGCCCCGCACTGCTCAGCTTTGCACAGGATTACGCGCAGCAAAAAGGTCTGGCGGCCACTTTACGAGGATAATCTATGACCATTCTGAAACTAGACCAGCTGACTCAACGCATCCAGGCACACAAAAATGCGCTGGTCCACATTGTTAAGCCGCCGGTCTGTACTGAACGCGCGCAGCATTACACTACCGTTTATCAGCAGAATATGGATAAGCCCATCCCGGTCCGCCGTGCGCTGGCGCTCGCTTATCACCTGGCGCACCGCACTATCTGGATTAAGCACGATGAGCTTATCGTCGGCAACCAGGCAAGCGAGGTACGCGCCGCACCAATCTTCCCGGAATACACGGTAAGCTGGATTGAAAAGGAAATCGATGACCTGGCCGACCGTCCCGGCGCAGGCTTTGCCGTAAGCGAAGACAACAAGCGCGTGCTGCATGACATTTGCCCGTGGTGGCGCGGCCAGACGGTGCAGGACCGCTGTTACGGCATGTTTACTGATGAGCAGAAAGCATTGCTTGCAACCGGCATTATTAAAGCTGAAGGTAATATGACCTCGGGCGACGCCCATCTGGCGGTGAACTTCCCGTTACTGTTAGAAAAAGGCATGGATGGCCTGCGTGAAAAAGTGCGTGAGCGTCGTTCGCGTATCAACCTGACCGTACTGGACGATCTGCACGGCGAGCAGTTTCTCAAGGCCATTGATATTGTGCTGGAAGCAGTAAGCTCGCACATCACCCGCTTTGGCGCATTAGCGCGCGAAATGGCGCAGAGCGAAACTCGCGCAGAACGTCGCGCCGAACTGATGACCATTGCTGAGAACTGTGACGTTATCGCCCATCAACCGCCGCAGACCTTCTGGCAGGCGCTCCAGCTGTGCTACTTCATCCAACTGATTCTGCAAATTGAATCCAACGGCCACTCAGTTTCCTTTGGACGCATGGACCAGTATTTATATCCGTGGTATCGCCGCGACGTTGAGCTCGAGCAGAACATTGGCCGCGAACAGGCCATTGAGATGCTGCACAGCTGCTGGCTTAAGTTGCTGGAAGTGAATAAAATCCGCTCCGGCTCGCACTCCAAGGCCTCAGCCGGAAGTCCGCTGTACCAGAACGTCACCATTGGCGGCCAGAACCTGGTGAAAGGCGAGCCGGTTGATGCGGTTAACCCACTTTCTTACGCCATTCTTGAATCCTGCGGTCGCCTGCGCTCCACCCAGCCGAACCTTAGCGTGCGCTATCACGCAGGTATGAGCGACGACTTCCTTGACGCCTGCGTACAAGTGATCCGCTGTGGGTTTGGTATGCCCGCCTTTAACAACGACGAAATCGTTATCCCGGAATTCATCAAGCTGGGCGTTGAGCGTGAAGACGCTTACCAGTACGCGGCCATCGGCTGTATTGAAACGGCCGTCGGCGGAAAATGGGGCTATCGCTGTACCGGCATGAGCTTTATTAACTTCGCGCGTGTGATGCTGGCCGCAATGGAAGGTGGGCGCGATGCCACCAGCGGCGAGGTATTCCTGCCACAGACCCAGGCACTCTCGAAGGGTAATTTTACTAATTTTGACGAGGTGCTGGCCGCCTGGGATAACCAGATTCGCTACTACACCCGCAAGTCTATTGAAATAGAGTACGTGGTGGACACCATGCTTGAGGAAAACGTGCACGATATTCTGTGCTCGGCGCTGGTGGACGACTGTATCGAGCGCGCGAAAAGCATTAAACAAGGTGGCGCAAAATACGACTGGGTTTCCGGTCTGCAGGTGGGCATCGCCAACCTCGGCAATAGCCTGGCCGCAGTGAAAAAACTGGTGTTCGAGCAAGGTGCCATCGGGCAACAGCAGCTCGCAAAAGCGCTGGAAGAAGATTTTGAAGGCCTGACCAACGAGCAGTTGCGCCAGCGCCTGATTAACGGTGCCCCCAAGTACGGCAACGACGACGACAGCGTCGACGCACTACTGATTCGCGCCTATGAAACCTATATTGAGGAGTTGAAAAACTATCATAACCCGCGTTATGGCCGCGGCCCGATTGGCGGTAATTATTACGCAGGCACCTCTTCCATCTCGGCTAACGTGCCGTTTGGCGCAGCAACCATGGCCACGCCGGACGGGCGCAAGGCCGCCACGCCATTGGCAGAGGGTGCCAGCCCATCCTCCGGCACTGACCACCTCGGCCCAACAGCGGTGATTGGGTCCGTTGGCAAGCTACCTACCGGCTCAATACTTGGCGGCGTGCTGCTCAACCAGAAGCTCAATCCGGCAACGCTTGAAAACGACAGCGACAAACAAAAGCTGATGATGCTGCTGCGCACCTTCTTTGAAGTACATCTGGGCTGGCACATTCAATACAACATTGTCTCGCGTGAAACGCTGATTGAAGCGAAGAAGCACCCGGACAGCTACCGCGAGCTGGGGGTGCGCGGCGCCGGCTATTCGGCATTCTTTACCGCACTATCGCCAGATGCCCAGGACGATATCATCGCCCGCACCGAACACACGTTGTAACCTTCACATCCCGGCGCGTCCTGTAAACGGGCGCGCCGTTTTCGTTATCCTCAGGTTATTTCTATGAATTCACGCCAGCAGCGTATTATGCAAATTGTCGGCGATCGCCAAAAAGTCAGCGTTGCCGAACTCGCCCACGTCACTGGCGTTTCTCTTGTTACTGTCCGCCATGACCTCAGTCAGTTGGAAAAAAACGCCTGGCTACGCCGTGAGCATGGTTTCGCCATTCTCACCGACAGCGATGATACCGATGCACGCATGCTCAACCATTTTGCCCACAAGCAAAGCCTGGCCGCGTATGCCGCCTCGCTGGTGCAGGACGGCGAAACGGTGTTCATTGAAAGCGGTAGCACCAATGCCTTTCTGGCACGCCTGCTGGCCTCCAGGGCCAGTATTACCATCATGACGGTCAGCGCGTACATCGCAAGGTTACTGCGCGATGGGCAGTGTGATGTCGTGGTACTCGGCGGCACCTTGCAAAAAGGTACGGAGAGCATGGTTGGCCCACTCACTCGCATGGCTCTGGAACAGGTGAACTTCAGCAAGGCGTTTATTGGCGTGGATGGTTTTACTGGGCAAACCGGTTTTACCGGCCGCGATATGATGCGCGCCGATATCATCAACCGCGTGCTGAAAAAAGGCGCAGAGAACATCGTGATGACCGACAGCGCCAAGTTCGGTCAGATTCACCCTCACCCACTGGGTATAAACGCGCAAATCAATCGGGTTATCAGCGACAGCCAGTTAGCCGGCGTATATGAAAAGGCGCTGCTTGATGCAGGCATAGAGGTGATAAAGACAGACATCGTAACGTAATGGGTTGATAGCACGTGCGGCAAGCTACAATAGCGCCCGAAAAATGCTCGGGGAACAAAAAGGGAAATAACACCTCTTCAGAGTAGCGTAACGTCGTAATCGTATTACTCCGGCCAGCACTACGTTTTAAGTACGCAGGCATAAATCTCGTCGATATGGTTCCTGACGGCGTTTACAACCTGTTTATCTAGCTTGTGGTTGCGCACGTCGCTATCGAGAATGTGTAGCGCTTTATGCGCGCTCATTCCCTGGCGGTAAGGACGGTTTTCCGTCAGCGCACTGAATACATCGGCAACACCCAGAATCCGGCTCGGCAGACATAAATCAGTGGCCACAAGACCAAATGGATAACCGCTACCGTCCAGGCGTTCATGGTGGCTCGACGCCCACTTACCCAGCTTGTGCAGCGGCTTAATCATGGTCAGAATTTCCCAGGTTTTATAGCTGTGCTTGCGGATTAAGGCATATTCTTTGTCGGTCAGGCTGCCTTTCTTTTCCAGAATATGCAGGGGGATATGGATTTTACCGATATCGTGCAGGTAACCGGCTATAGCCAACTCTTTTTGCTCTGCCGACGAAAATCCCATGACCCGCCCCAACGCGCTGGCAACGTTGGCCACACTGGCGCTGTGCGTCACGGTAAAGCTACTGTATTTATCCACCATGCGTGAAATCAGCAGGCACACTTCAAGAAAATCTTCGCTGTCAATAATGACATCATTTACTGGGCTGAGCAGTTTCAATACGTTACACAGCCTGTCAGATTCCAGACGAAACCAGAATTCGTCTTTCAGCGCCAGGCGTTGCAGCGCCGTGTAGATTATTGGACACAGTGCTGGTTGGTGTTTAATGAACCCGCTGACAATATCCTGTGCACTGACAATGTAGTTTGGCGAGCATTTGCGCAGATACAATTCAAAGCGATCGGCGAACGCTACAAGATGGTTTTCAATCGGGTGTTTATTGGGTTCAGCGCTGTCCCAACAAATATGATGGCACTTTAATATCCCGATAATGGGCTTGAGAAAACGGATACCGGAAGACATTGATACGCCCAGCGCTTCATGGCGATGCAAAACCGCTTCACTCTCCAGGCTTGCTTCAGTCAGGCCAGCGTACTTTTTACCCAACACGCCAATATCATGAATATTTGCCGCCATGTAAACACAGCGCACGCTTTCCTGCGGCTGTTGTAGTTCTCGGGCAAGACACAGCGCAATGTAAGCGGTTCTCTGCTGATGTCGGGCCAGCACAGGGAACAGTGGCTCAATAATGATGCTC
>JALAGK010000020.1 GCA_022712475.1 Enterobacteriaceae bacterium | reverse complement strand
TGAAAATATATTGAACCGGATTATAAGATAAAACGACTCAGATCTTCATCTGCCACCAGAACATCCAGATGCTTACCGACATATTCCGCATCAATGGTGACGGTTTGGCCATTCATTTCGCTGGCATCGTAGGAGATATCTTCGATCAGACGCTCCAGGACGGTATGCAGGCGACGCGCGCCGATGTTCTCGGTGGTTTCGTTGACCTGCCAGGCAGCCTGCGCGATACGCTTGATGCCGTCATCCGTGAATTCAATATTGACGCCTTCGGTGGCCATCAGCGCTTTATACTGTACGGTGATGGACGCGTTCGGCTCGGTCAGAATACGTTCGAAGTCGTGGGTGGTCAGCGCTTTCAGCTCAACGCGAATCGGCAGACGACCCTGTAGTTCAGGAATCAGGTCGGATGGGCTGGCTACCTGGAACGCGCCGGAGGCGATAAACAGGATGTGATCGGTTTTCACCATGCCGTGCTTGGTGGAAACGGTGCAGCCTTCCACCAGCGGCAGCAGGTCGCGCTGTACGCCTTCGCGGGAAACGTCCGGGCCGGAGGTGTCGCCGCGCTTACAGATTTTGTCGATTTCATCGATGAACACAATACCGTGCTGTTCTACGGCGTCGATCGCCTGCTGCTTCAGCTCTTCCGGGTTCACCAGCTTGGCGGCTTCTTCTTCAATTAGCAGCTTCATCGCGTCTTTGATCTTAAGCTTGCGCGGCTTTTGCTTCTGACCGCCCAGGTTCTGGAACATAGACTGCAACTGGCTGGTCATCTCCTCCATGCCAGGAGGTGCCATGATTTCAACGCCCATGGGCGCTGCAGCGAGATCGATTTCAATTTCTTTATCATCGAGCTGGCCTTCACGCAGCTTTTTACGGAAACCCTGGCGTGCGGCAGAAGGCTCCTGCGGCTGTTCGGCCTGGCCCCAGTTATTTTTCGCCGGTGGGATCAGTACATCGAGAATGCGCTCTTCCGCCATTTCTTCGGCGCGATAGCGGTTTTTCTCAATGGACTGCATACGCACCATTTTAATAGCGGCATCAGTCAGATCGCGGATTATCGAGTCAACTTCTTTACCAACATAGCCCACTTCGGTGAACTTAGTCGCTTCGACTTTAATAAACGGCGCGTTAGCCAGTTTGGCAAGGCGGCGGGCGATTTCAGTTTTACCCACCCCGGTCGGGCCAATCATCAGAATGTTTTTCGGCGTAACTTCATGGCGCAGCTCTTCGTCGAGCTGCATACGGCGCCAGCGGTTACGTAGCGCGATGGCCACGGAGCGTTTAGCAGCGTCCTGGCCGATAATGTGTTTGTCCAGTTCGCTGACAATTTCGCGTGGAGTCATTTCAGACATGGGCAGTCCTTACGCTTTAGACGGGAGTTCTTCGATGGTCTGGAAGTGGTTGGTATAGATGCAGATATCGCCCGCAATCCCCAACGACTTCTCCACAATTTCACGGGCGCTTAGTTCCGTGTTTTCCAGCAGCGCACGGGCTGCTGACTGCGCGTAGGGGCCACCAGAACCGATAGCAATCAAATCGTTTTCCGGCTGCACTACGTCACCGTTGCCGGTGATGATAAGCGAGGCGTTTTCGTCAGCCACTGCCAGCAGTGCTTCAAGGCGGCGCAGCATGCGGTCGGTACGCCAGTCTTTGGCAAGCTCAACGGCTGCTTTTACCAGGTGGCCCTGATGCATTTCCAGTTTACGCTCGAAGAGTTCGAACAGCGTGAAGGCATCCGCCGTACCGCCAGCAAAGCCGGCAATCACTTTATCGTTGTAAAGGCGACGCACTTTTTTCACGTTACCTTTCATCACGGTATTGCCTAATGTTGCCTGGCCATCGCCACCGATGACGACATGACCGTTACGACGCACACTGACTATTGTTGTCACGAGCAGACCCCTTGTTGAAAGCTGTACAGAGTGCCCCGTGCATGACACGGGGCTGAATAGAAGTATAGATTGGGGGCAAATTCAGGGGTTTCAACCCCCGGCAGCAACGCGGATACAGCTGGTATGTCCTGCGGATTTCAGACGGCTGAGTGTGCTGTCGGCACTGTCTTTACCGTTAAGCGGACCAATGACCACTCGGTTCCAGCCATTGTTGGTGGTGATGTGGGAGTCAAAACCTTCAAACGCCAGCTGTGCACGCACTTTTTCAGCAGGCTCGGCACCTTTGAAAGAGCCACACTGCACCATATAGCGACGCTCGTCTTTCTTTGCCGCTTCCTGTTTGGGAGCCGGGCTTTCCGTGGCTGCGCTAACAGGTGCCGGCTGCGGTTTTGGCTTCGGCTGTGCGACGTTTTCTTCACGCACAGGCTGTTGGGCTGCCTGTGCGGCTTTTTGCGTCGCTCGCTGAAGCTCTTGCTGCTGGCGTTGTAATTCCTGTTGCTGCTGACGTTGCTGGGCCTGTTGTTGGCGCTGCTGCTGTTCAAGCTGGCGTTGCTGAGTCAGCTGCTGGCGCTGTTGTTCCTGCTGCGTCTGGCGCTCCTGAATCAGGCGTTGCTGCTGTAGCGTTTGCTGGCGCTGGGCAGGTGTTTGCTCATTCCAGGGCACTTCGCTTAGCTGGGTTGGCTGCTGGCGCATATCTGCCTGCATTTGCTCAAGCAACTGACGCTGCTCATCAGTCAACTGCCCCTGATTAGTAATTTCTCCACCAGCAGAAGGTTCGGTGGGGCGCATCACACCAGGCTGGCGGGTTTCCAACTCTTTAATATAGCGCCAGCGCTCTTCTGGCTTGGGTGGTAAACCGTTGCCCGTGACTTTCTGGCCTGGCAGTGTATCGACTTCTTCTTTTTTATGATGCGTGATGAACCACAGACCACCTACAAACGCCACCAGCACGGCAGCCGCAATGGCAACCATCGCCGGAGAAACGCTGGAAGTACTGCTTTTTTTCTTGCGGGGTGCACTTTTGCGCCGCGCAGGTGACGTTTGCCCGCGGCGGACATAATCTTTTTGAGCCACTGTCGTTTCGCTGTAGTCGTCTTAGTCCAGTCCGCCATGTTACTTAAGGGATGCGGCTTTGACCAGATTAGCATAGCGTTAAGCGCTTATTTTCCGGGGACAGGGGCGCGCGTGGAGCCGCGAATCATCAGCTCACAGTCCAGCAGGCGCGAACCGCTGTTCACAGCGTGCCCCTGAAGCTGGTCCAGTAACAGCAGCATCGCCTGACGGCCAATTTCAAAACGCGGCTGTGCCACGGTGGAAAGCGGCGGATCGCAGAACTGAGACATGGCGATGTTGTCAAAGCCCATCAGCGAAATGTCCTGCGGTACCCGCAGGTTACGCCGTTTAATCAACGATAGCGCGCCAAGCGCCATGACATCGTTGTGACAGAAGACGGCATCCGGTGGTTCAGGCTGCGCCAGCAGTTGTTCCATTGCTTTTGCGCCTGCGTCAAAGCTGAAATCACCGCGCGCGATATAGCCGGGATTGACCGTAAGGTTGTGGCGTCGCATGGCCTGAATGTAGCCCTGAAGGCGAAAGTGGCACAGCGGCATCTCCTCCGGCCCGGCGATACAGGCAATGCGACGATGTCCCAGCCCATACAGATAATTCACGGCGTTAAAGGCGGCGGTGAGGTTGTCGATATGTACAGTCGGTAGCTCCAGTTCTGGTGCGAACTCGTTTGCCATAACCATGGGCGGCAGGTTGCGCTGTTCCTCTTTGCCTGCGTCGAAAGGCAGACGCGAGCCTAACAGCAGCATGCCGTCAATTTGTTTGGTCACAATTAAATCAATGAAGGTTTTTTCCTGCTGGTTCTGGTGTGCGCAGTCGACAATCAGTACCAGATAGCAGTTGGCGGCAGCTGTTACTTCAATGCCACGAATAATTTCTCTGAAAAAGGGGTCGCAGATATCAGGCACAATCACAAGC
>JALAGK010000166.1 GCA_022712475.1 Enterobacteriaceae bacterium | reverse complement strand
GTATGGAATGGCTGGAAAAATACTGGTGGGTACTGATTCTTATTATTCTGGTCGGTATCTTTATCAACGTGATTAAAGACCTGAACCGCGTTGACCCGAAAAAGTATCTGGATAACCGGCCTGAACTGCCGCCCCATCGTGATTTCAACGATAAATGGGACGACGAAGACGACTGGCCGCAAAAGAAACCGTAAAGCCTGAGGCCCCTTCCCTGAAGGGGCTTTTTTACATCATGGTAATAACGTCATCTTCACCAGGCTTACCGCTCAGCGCTTCATCAAAATAGTGCTTCGGCACGGTATAACGCAGATGGTCGAGTACCACCTGCATACTGCGCTCATCAATGGCATGACCCAGGTCTTCAATCAGGTCCAGCGTGGCATCACCGCCCAGCGCAAGCAGACGCTCGTGCGCGGCAACCGCGTGTGCGGCTTCCACCACACGGTCTTCATCACCGTGAACCAGATGTAGCGTCACCGTTCCCGGCACGCTTTGCGGCAGTGTTGCAAAGCGGCCGTTGAATGCCACCAGTCGTGAAGCAAGTCCGGGTGCTGCCTTCACGCTCTCCAGCACCATCATTGCCCCTTGCGAGAAGCCAATCAGCGCCGTTGCGCCCGGACGTACACCGCTGTGCTGCTGCCAGTAATTGACCTGCTCAATAAACGCAGGCATCGCCTCATTGATCCGTGCCTGACGGTTTTCTTCGCTGACACCTGCGATGGAAAACCACTCGCGACCAGGCCCACCCGCCGGGCCACTTGGGTCAGGGCCACCCACGCTAATGATAAGCGCATCCGGATACAGCGGCGCAAACCAGCGTCCGATTTCTCCCATAGAAATGGGGTTGTCGCCAACGCCATGAAACAGCAGCAACAATTGCTGGGGCGGTGCGGCGGGGCTTTGAACAATAAAGTGATCGTGTAGCATGGCAGCCTCCTGTTTGATGGAGTGCAGTCTACGCCGCAGGGCGTAAATCACCACGGGGCAAAATTGATGATGTTACTGAAATTTTTTGACCTTACCCAGGCACTGGGCCAGCGTCCGGGTACGGGCTTCATTAGAAGTCGCTAACGCCTGCGCCGTTTCTTCACGCCAGCGGGCCAACAGCGCTTTTCGTCCAGTCAGATTTAACATGACGCAAATCGTGGCGGTATCCTGGCGCTGCTCAAGCCAGGCGCGCAGTGCGGGTAACGGCTGGCTGACGCTAAGCAGTAACCGTTGCAGGCTACCGAGGCTCGCCTCTGGCGGGCGATGGGCAAACGCAAAGCCCGCCAGCTCCCACTCATCTCTCTTATTAAGCGTAGACGCTGCCACAGCGTTAACCGGGATCTTCTCGTCCACCTCGCGGGCAAGCCAGGGAACATCACGCGCCAGGCGTGCTTGTTGGAGCTGTGTGAGTCGTTGCCCGGCAGGCGTCAGCGGCAGGAGCGCCATTGCGCTATAGCAACCGCTGCTGGCTTCACGGTGAGTGCCAAAGCGCACCAGTGTAAACCCTGCCCGCTGCCAGAAACGCCACAGTTCTGCGGTATAACCAAAGCTCACGCAAAGATAATCATAGCCACGTGCAAACTGCCTGAGACTCGCCAGCAGGTGGCTGCCTGTACCACGCCGCTGCAACTGAGGGTGCACGGCGATGCGGCTCACGCGCAGGCCCTTGAGGGTGGCCGCAAAAGGCGATGCGCCATGCGCCGCCAGCGACTGCGCGACCAGGTTACCGCGCGGGCGACGCACGCCTGCCCATACGCTCAGGCTAAGCGCCGGTGACAGACCGCCCTCTGCCACCAGCCAGGCAGCGGCAACCGGCATCTCGCCTGCCCGCGTCAGCGCAAAAAACTGGCCGGGCGCATCCATCATGCGACGCAGATCGAGCGGCGAGGTGCGGTAATGGGCGCCTGAAAGCAGGCGATAGGTTTGTCCGGCAAGCGCAGGCGCGCGTTGCCAGAGGTCCGGCTGCGGTGCCTCGGTGGTTAGCGCAACTCCTGTCTTCAACGCAGGTAACGTGTCGTCAAATAACAACAGCGTGTCGATGAAGTGCTCCAGCGGGCAACCAGAGGCCCAGCGCACCGGCACATTAAGAGAGTAATGCTGTAGTCGTGCTACCGAGGCACAAAACTTCAGCATAAAGCCGCGCCCGGTGCCTTCGTAGCCCTGCACGGTGGTAGTCATCAGTACACGTGGATAAGCGTCAATCAGGCGGCGTAATACCGGGGTCGGGAGTGCGGCGGCTTCGTCAATCACCAGCCAGTCGCCCTGTGGCGCAGTACCCTCCTCCAGCGCCTGCAAGAGGGCGTCAGGGGCAACAAAGAGACCTTTGTCATGCGCGTGGCGGGCCAGCACGTCCGTTGCCGCTCTGGCGGGGGCTGTCACCACGCACGGACCGGGCCAGTCGTGAATCAGCATCCCCGCCAACGCTGACTTCCCTCGCCCGCGTGGCGCGGTCACTACCGCCACACCGTCATTCATCTGCCGCAGTCGTGCCAGAATATCCTGCTGCCCGGCAAGCGGAGCACCGTTTGCCCTTTGCCAGTCTGGACGTATGCACTCTACGGGCAAACGCGGCTCGCTGCTCTGACGCCAGAGCAGGGTTTGGGTATCGGCCTCAAGGCAGGTTTGAAGATGGTGAATAAAAACGGGAGTGGGAATGGGTTGCGGGCTGTCGCTCCAGCGCACGCTATCGGCATCAGGCTGAGTGGGCCAGCGCTGCCAGTCGGGTGTCAGCAGCACTAACCAGCTCCCTGCTTGCAGCGTACCCGCAAGTGCCGCCAGCGCTTCAGCGTCCAGCCCGTCGCGGGCATCAAATACGCCGTGAAGAAATTCACGCCCGAGCAATGTGCGTAACGCACCGGGTACACAATGTAGACCTGCACGCTGGCCGGGACTCACCCATAACCAGTCGCCGGGGAATCGTGCACGCAGGCGGCGGCTTTGTGCCTCACACCAGGCCGCTTCGCCGCTCAGTACCAGCAAACGCCGGATCCCCTGTTTTGCCTGACTAGCACTCAGGGAATCCAGCATATCGAACATCATTACTTACAGTCTGCCGTTACCAAAGGTATCGCACTGGTTCGGGTCACCGCTGTCAAAGCCGCGCTTAAACCAGGTGTAACGCTGTTCAGATGAACCGTGCGTAAAGCTGTCTGGTATGACGCGCCCCTGGCTTTGTTGCTGTAGCCTGTCATCGCCAATCGCCTCAGCGGCGTTGAGCGCTTCCTGCAAATCACCGACTTCCAGGATGCCCTGTTTTTCCATATCTTTGCCCCAGACACCCGCAAAGCAGTCGGCCTGCAATTCCATGCGCACAGAAAGCTGGTTTGCCTGTACTTTTGAGGCATTTTGCTGCATCTGGCGCACGCGCGGTTCAATACCCAGCAGGCGCTGAATATGGTGACCCACTTCATGAGCAATCACGTAGGCCTGGGCGAAGTCGCCACCGGCTCCAAGCTTACTTTTCATTTCGTCATAAAAAGACAAGTCGATATAGACCGTACTGTCTGCCGGGCAATAGAACGGCCCCATGACAGACTGACCGGTACCACAGCCAGTGCGGGTGACACCGCGATACATGACAAGCTTCGGCTGCTGATAGGTTTTGCCCATCGCCCGGAACTCGCGTCCCCAGGTATCTTCGGTATCCGCGAGAATCACTTTGGTGAATTTCGCTGCTTCTTCATCATTAGTACTGACCGGTTGCTGGCTTGTCTGGCTCAGAGACTGACTGTCGCCGGTCAGAAGCGGCGTGAGGTCAAAGCCGTAATAGCCCGCGACCAGCACCACCAACAGCACGATAATTCCGCCTTTACCGGTTGGAATGCGAAAACCACCGCCGCCACCGCGGGGAAACCCACCCTGTGAATCACCACGTCTGTCTTCAACATTGTCGCTCTCGCGACGCCCTCGCCAACGCATAGCCTGCTTCCTTTTTAGGGTTACGATAATTACTGAGATCGTAGGTGGTTCGGCGGCGGATTACCACAGAAAAGAGCAAGGAAACGTCTGCATGAGGTGACAGCGAGCGTCGTAATGAAACACAAAAGGCCGCCGCGCCTCCTCAGAGGCGCGGCGGCCTGCAACGTAAACGATTGCGTAGTTAGCCTAAATTAACGCCAAGACGGTGTGCAACCTCTTCGTACGCTTCAACAACGCCGCCCAGACTCTGGCGAAAACGGTCTTTATCCATTTTGTTGAGGGTCGCTTTGTCCCACAGACGCGCGCCATCGGGTGAAAACTCATCGCCCAGCACCACTTCGCCGTTGAACAGACCAAACTCCAGCTTGAAGTCGACCAGAATCAGGCCCGCATCATCAAACAGTTTTTTCAACACGTCGTTGGCTTTGTAGGTCAGCTCCTGCATACGCGCCAGGTTAGCTTTGCTCACCCAACCAAAGGTTTCGCAGTAAGACTCATTCACCATCGGGTCGTGCATGGCGTCGTTTTTCAAAAACAGATCGACCAACGGTGGATTAAGTTCAATACCCTCTTCCACGCCCAGGCGCTTAACCAGCGAGCCTGCGGCACGGTTACGGATAACGCACTCCACCGGCACCATGTCGAGTTTTTTCACCAGCGATTCAGTATCGGAAAGCAGCGCTTCGAGCTGCGTCGGAATGCCCGCCTCGGCCAGTTTGGTCATAATGAAGTGATTAAACTTATTGTTCACCATTCCCTTACGATCGAACTGCTCAATGCGTGCGCCGTCACCTGCTGATGTATCGTTACGAAACTCAAGTATCAGCAGATCGGGATTTTCCGTGCTGTATACGGTTTTCGCTTTGCCGCGATACAACTCAGCTTGCTTTTGCATCTTTCATTACTCCAGGTGTGATGACCGCATGTGCGGCCCGGTATTTAACGCGAATGAAAAAGGCCGACTCGCGCCGGCCTTCGGTATTACTTGCTGAAAGCGGCCTGGAAGACCGCCACCAGCGCATCATTTTGCGACTGGGTAAGCGTATGACCCTTCGGATCGATAAACTGCAAGCTGCTGCGGTTATCAAGGTCGCCGACCTGAAGCTTGTATTTGCCGTTAGGCAGTTTCGGATCGGCTGCACCCAACGCACGCCAGTCGCTGTCAGACAGCGCATCGTAGGTCACGTCCATACTGCCCTTGGAACGGCTGCTGTCGGTCACTTTCATGCCAGCTTTGGGCAGGACATTCGGCAGACGGTTCCACACGTCGTTAAACGGTGAACGGACCACCAGCATTGGCAGGCCGGTATCGTCGGCACCGCTCTGCACATCAACGGATGCGCCCGGACGCGAGCTACCGGTCTCGGTATTCATGCTCTTATCCAGACCCGTACTGATGGCGTTGAGCATCTGTGCGCTGTAGCGCTGCATTGAGGCAGCGTCGGCAACCGCTTTACCGCCCTGCTCCAGACCCAGCAGCTTGACGACAACCGCCTGCTGATAGCCCTGCTGCTGCACGCTGACCTGGTAGCGGCCACGATATTGTTCGTCTTCGTCTGCACGGTTCCACTGCACCCAGTCAGTACTCAGCGACTGGCTGGCGTCGTCACGTTTGGCGATAGGGAAATTTTGCGCCTGCATCACGGACACCACCTGCGGCCACAGCGCGCCAGTGCGACCGTTTTCCATCAGCATGGTCGCCGTGTCACCGGTGAACTGGGTACGCGCACCGTTAACCAATGCCAGAGGCTGTGACGGCGGGCGAATGTCGAGCTGTTTGCCAACGGCGCCACTGCCGTTGGTTACAGGCACGTTATATTGCCCGTTTTCAGCGGGCAGAATCATGCCAGACGGCGCATGAAGCTGTGCGAGCGGCGCAGCCTTCAGGTAGGACTCATCACCACTCACCTGACGCTTATAGCGTGAATCGGAACTACAGGCGGCAAGCAGCATCACGAGCGATACGCTCACGACTTTTGCTACCGTTGCCTTCTGAACTGAGTAAGTCATTCAATCTCCCTAAAACTTTACAGCAAACCGGCGTGCTTAAGCGCACTAATAACCACCGGACGACCAGCGTCAGTCAGCGGCGTCATTGGCAGGCGCAGCGTATCGGTCGCTACAAGACCCAACTCCCTGGCAGCCCATTTCACCGGGATAGGGTTGGGTTCAACAAATAAATTCTCATGCAGCGGCATCAAACGCTGGTTAATTTCGCGCGCAGCGGCAAAGTCCCCGGCGGCGGCCAGTTTGCACATGCGCGCCATGTCACGTGCAGCAACGTTTGCCGTGACCGAGATGACGCCGTGCCCACCCAATTGAATAAAGTCCAGCGCACTGTCGTCATTGCCACTGAGCAAAATGAAGTCATCGCTGACGAGTTCTTTGATCTGGTTTACACGGCTTAAGTTCCCGGTGGCCTCTTT
>JALAGK010000165.1 GCA_022712475.1 Enterobacteriaceae bacterium | reverse complement strand
GGTTTGATGCGCCCTGCTGCCACACCATGTACATCGATAAACCGATGCGCGGCCATAACCTGATGCAGGCTATAGCGCGCGTGAACCGCGTCTTCAGGGACAAGCCCGGTGGTCTGGTCGTGGATTATATTGGCATTGCTAACGAACTGAAGCAGGCGCTAAAAACCTATACTGACTCAAAAGGTAAAGGGCAAACCACCGTCGATGCCAGAGAAGCCTTTGCCGTGCTGCTGGAAAAGTTCGATATTATTCACGGCATGTTTGCGCCCTCTGCGGGCAAACCCGGCTTCGATTACACCGGTTTCTCCCGCGAGCCGCTCACTTTCCTGCGAAACGCGGTGAACTACATTCTGGGTCTTGAAGACGGTAAAAAACGCTATCTCGATGTCTCACTGGCAATGAGTAAAGCCTGGTCATTGTGTAACACTCTGGATGAGACCAAACCCTTGCAGGAAGAGTTCGCCTTTCTTTCGGCTATCCGCGTTGGGCTACTTAAGCTTGATCCGAAGGTGAAATTCAGCCAGTCAGAGAAGAATTCCCTGTTGAGCAAAATTCTGGATAACGCGGTTGTCGCAACCGGCGTTGAGGATGTGTTTGCTCTCGCTGGTCTGGATAAACCCAACATTGGCCTCCTGTCCGATGAGTTTCTGGAAGAAGTACGGGAAATGCCGCAGCGGAATCTGGCCGTCGAGCTACTGGAAAAACTGCTCAATGACGGAATTCATGCCCGTTCAGGTAGTAACGTTGTTCAGCAGAAAAAATATTCCGACCGCTTGAAAGCTGTGCTGCTCAAATACAATAATCGCGCCATTGAAACAGCGCAGGTTATTGAAGAGCTGATTCAGATGGCGAAAGCCTTTCAGGAGGCAATGGCGCGTGATGAGGCGCTGGGGCTAAACCCGGACGAAATCGCGTTTTACGATGCGCTGGCAGAAAATGAGAGCGCAGTAAGAGAGCTGGGTGATGACGTGCTTAAGAAGCTGGCCATTGAGGTGACGCTGAAATTGCGTCAATCCACAACCGTAGACTGGCAGGTACGTGAGAGCGTGCGTGCGCGCCTGCGTATTCTGGTGCGTCAGACGCTGCGCAAGTACAAGTATCCACCGGATAAAACCCCGCATGCGGTCGAACTGATTCTCAGGCAGGCAGAAGTCGTGTCGAATAGCTGGACAGTCTGAGGCTTAACGTCACGCCCCAGTCTGACACATAACTCCAAACGTTTGAGTGAGACCTTTTTTATCTGGCTAATGAAGCCTGATGTAACCACAAAGCCCCCCCTGCAGCGCCCCGGCTTTGCGGGGCACCCGAGTGCCTTAACTCACCGTAAACCCAAGCATCATCCCGGTATCTTCATGCTCCAGCAGATGACAATGCGCCATATACGCCTGGTCCCCCGACGCCGTATGATCAAAGCGCACCAGCACTTCGCTGCGCGCACCGTCAACGGAGACAATATCCTTCCAGCCGCTGCGGTGCGGTGCGGGCGGTTTGCCGTTTTCAGACAGAATGCGGAACTGGGTGCCGTGAATATGGAACGGGTGCAGCATCATGTCGCCTTCCCCGGAAATGGTCCAACGCTCGTACTGACCGCGTGCGACGTTAAACGCAGGCGTCTTCATATCAAAAGCTTTGCCGTTGATTTTGTTGGCGTTCATCAAATCAAAGCCCGCCATACCAGAGCCATGTCCCATCGCGCTGTGGTCCATGCCCGAGGACTGGGAACCATGATGCATCCCAGCGTGATCCATCTGCACCATCGGCATCTGACCGTGGCCCATCGCGCCGTGGTCCATACCTGCGGTGGCCTGCTTACCGTATTTTTTCTCCAGTGCCTGCATACCCATCATGTCGAGCATCGGGTCCATCGTCAGCTGCAACAGGCGCTGCGGCGCGCTATCAATAGCAGGAATGGCTGGCATTTCAGCGAGTTTGTCTGGCAATGTGCCTGTGCCAAATACATTTACTGGCTGGATGCGCACAATCGGCTGCGGCTTATCAAACGGCGCGACATTCATGCCCATTTGCGTCACCGGCAGGGTGACAATATCAAACGGTTTATCATCGCTAATCTGCACCAGCACCTCAAAGCGCTCGCCCATCAGCATAGGCAGTTCGGTCAGCTTCACCGGCTCGCCCAAAAGGCCACCGTCGCTGCCAATGACATACAGCGGGCGATTATCGCTGGTCGCAATCTTGAGCGAACGCGCGTTACAACCGTTGAGCAAACGCAGACGCAGCCAGCCGCGCGGAGCCGCATGCTGCGGATACACCGCGCCATTGCACAACAGCGTGTCGCCAAACCAGCCTACCGCGGCACTCATCACGTCGAGCTGATAGTCAATTTCGCCATCCGCCCCAAAGCGTTTGTCCTGAATAATCAGCGGCACGTCATCCATGCCCCACTTCTGTGGCAGCATCAGGCTCTTAAGTTCACTGTCCTCAATCAACACCAGACCCGCCAGCCCCATCGCGACCTGTGCGCCGGTTTTGCCGTGCTCGTGGGGATGGAACCAACAAGTAGCGGCACGCTGCTGTGGGGTGAACGACACGCTGCGTTGTGCGCCTGGCGCAATCACACCCTGCGGGCCGCCGTCCACGTCGCCGGGGATTTCCAGCCCGTGCCAGTGTACCGTGGTCGCTTCAGGCAACGTGTTGTGAACATCAATATGGACCTGCTTACCCTGCTGTAAGCGCAGCGCCGGCCCCAGTAGCGAGCCGTTGTAGCCCCAGGTCGTTACCGGCTTACCGGCAAACGCGGTCTTCCCGGCGCGCGCGGCCAGGCGGATGCGGCTGGTAGCATCAGGTTCAAGCAGCGGTGGAATGGGTAAACCCGGTCGCTCAGCGGCAAACGCAGCGCGGTTGAGAAGCGGGAAGGCGCTCAACGCGCCCAGCGCGGCAGAATACTTAATAAAGTCTCGGCGATGCATCATCAGATCCTTCTCTTAGAGAAAACCTCGCGAGGATAAACCTTCCACTAACGTCAAGGTCAAGTTTTGCCTTAGGATAATTAATGGTCGTCCAGGCCTCGCGAAGTATGCTAACGTTTGTTACCTGTTGAATAGTGGTAGTCGCGATGAAGAAGTTTGTCAGGTTATTGGTGTTTGGTGGATTACTGGGATTTTCCGGCGCAAGCCAGGCGCTGAGTGAGTCAGAAGCAGAAGATATGGCCGATCTTACCGCTGTTTTTGTTTTCCTGAAAAACGACTGCGGCTACCAGAACATGCCTAACTATCAGATACGCCGTGCGCTGGTGTTTTTTGCCCAGCAAAATCAGTGGGATCTGAGCAATTACGACAGCTTTGATATGAAAGCACTGGGTGAAGACAGCTACCGCGATCTCAGCGGCATTGCCGTGCCCACGTCCAAAAAATGCAAAGCCCTCGCCCGTGATTCCCTGAGCCTGCTGGCCATGGTGAAATAAATTCCATAACGTGAATCCCTTACTGATAGTGAGCAATGATTTCGTGCCCTTTTTGCGGGTGTTAACGAGGAGAAACCGCCTGTGTCCGACCAACATCAGTGGCAGGAAACGCTGCACGACAGCTTTGGCCAGTACTTTCGCGTCGACAACGTGCTATACCATGAGAAGACCAGCCACCAGGATTTAATCATCTTCGAAAACGCGGCATTTGGCCGCATCATGGCGCTGGATGGCGTGGTGCAAACTACCGAGCGCGATGAGTTCATCTATCACGAAATGATGACCCATGTTCCGCTACTGGCTCACGGCCAGGCAAAACGCGTGCTGATTATCGGCGGCGGCGACGGCGGCATGCTGCGTGAAGTAACGCGCCATCAAAGCGTAGAGAGCATTACGATGGTGGAAATTGATGCCAGCGTGGTGGCCTTCTGTCGCCAGTACCTGCCCAACCACAGCCAGGGTGCCTACGACGATCCGCGCTTTCATCTGGTTATCGACGACGGCGTGAATTTTGTCAGCCAGACGACGCAAACGTTTGATGTCATTATCTCTGACTGTACCGACCCCATCGGCCCAGGCGAAGGCCTGTTTACGTCTGCATTTTATGAAGGCTGCAAGCGCATCCTCAATCCCGGCGGCGTATTCGTGGCGCAAAACGGCGTGAGCTTTTTGCAACAAGACGAAGTGCTCAACAGCCACCAGCGGCTTGGCCAGTACTTTAAAGACGTGAGCTTCTACCAGGCAGCCATTCCGACCTATTATGGCGGCATCATGACATTTGCCTGGGCGACCGATAACGAGGCGATGCGTCACCTGCGCCCCGACACTATTCAGGCGCGCTTTCATCATACCGGCCTGCACTGTCGCTATTACAATCCGGCGGTCCACTGCGCGGCCTTCGCACTGCCACAGTATTTACAGGACGCACTGACGGCCTGAAACCCGCCGGGGCAACCCGGCGATGTCCAGACTAAGGGGGTGAACCAAATTGAAAAAACTGAAGCTGCACGGCTTTAACAACCTGACCAAAAGCCTGAGTTTTTGTATTTACGATATCTGTTATGCCAAAACGCCAGAAGAGCGCGATGGCTATATTGCGTATATCGACGAACTCTATAACGCCAACCGCCTGACAGAAATCCTCTCTGAAACCTGCTCAATTATTGGTGCTAATATCCTTAACATAGCCCGTCAGGACTACGAACCACAGGGCGCCAGCGTCACCATTCTGGTGAGTGAAGAGCCTGTCGACCCAAAGCTTATTGATAAAACCGAGCATCCCGGCCCGCTGCCAGAAACGGTTGTGGCGCATCTGGATAAAAGCCATATCTGCGTACATACCTATCCGGAAAGTCACCCGGAAGGTGGTCTGTGTACCTTCCGGGCTGATATTGAAGTGTCTACCTGTGGCGTGATTTCACCGCTTAAAGCGCTCAATTACCTGATTCACCAGCTTGAGTCCGACATCGTGACCGTTGACTACCGCGTGCGCGGCTTTACCCGCGATGTGAACGGCATGAAGCACTTCATCGACCATGAAATTAACTCAATTCAGAACTTTATGTCGGATGATATGAAGGCGCTGTATGACATGGTGGATGTGAACGTGTATCAGGAGAATATTTTTCATACCAAGATGCTGCTTAAAGAGTTCGACCTTAAGCACTATATGTTCCACACCAAACCAGAAGAGTTAAGCCAGCAGGAGCGCGAGCACATTACCAGCCTGCTGTGGAAGGAAATGCGTGAGATTTATTACGGGCGCAATATTCCAGCGGTATAAGGCAAAAATTGCCGGATGGTATTAGTGCCGGTCAGTTAAGTGGGTATTCCGTTCACGTGAAGCCCGACAACTCATGAGACTTCATTCGTGGTGAACGGGTTAAGGAGCGCTCCCGCGCGCTCCTTAACAATCCTCGCGGCCCCGCAATGAAATCGCCGCTTTGCGGTGCGCTCACCTCCCGGCCTTCAGCCTACGGTCGGCTCGACGCAGCCCGCCATCCCTGGCGGTCTGACCTTGTCTTGCGGCCGTCGGTTCGCCGATTTCAGCGGGGATCAGCAACCCCACACTGCAAGCCCTTGCCATTCAATAGCATGGTTATCTCTGAAAGCGTTGTTACCAGCTATGAACGGGGAGTTTCATCCATAACTCGTCCAGATAGCTCACGTTCGTTGTCGTAAGCATTTTATTCAGGTTCGGCAAGCGTCAGCGTAAAAGGCTCCGCCGCCAGTGCACGCTGCGCCTCTACCGCCAGGCCGCTGTCGGTCACCACGTCATCAAATGCTTGCAACGACGCCACGCTAAAAAGCGAGCTTTTGCCGTATTTGCTGCTGTCAGCCAGAAGCACCTTACGGCGCGCGGTGGCAATAATATCCTGCTTTAAGCCTGATTTTTCTTCCGTTGGCGTGGTCACGCCAGCCTCAACGCTCCAGGAGTTGCAGCTCATAAAGGCAATATCTGGCCAGACGCTGCGCAACATACGCCGCCCGTGCTCGCCAATGCATGACTGGCTGCTGTCATCAATGCGACCGCCGATGATGGTGACTTCTATCTGCTTAAACGCAGAGAGATACAGCGCGATGTGTAAATCGACGGTAATGACGCGCAGCGGCAAGTGGGTAAGCGAGCGCGCCAGCTCCAGCATAGTGGTACCGGCATCCAGTACTACGGCGTTGCCAGGCTGCACCAGGCTCGCCGCGTGACGGGCAATCGCCAGCTTTTCCTGGCGGTTGCGTAATTGCTTTTCATCGGTGGTGGGTTGAACGGGAACAAAACGCCTGAGCGCCACACCGCCGTGGCTGCGGCTAATCACGCCCTGCTCATCAAGCTTGATTAAATCCCTGCGAATGGTCGCTGGGGAAGCGTCTATAGCCTCCACCAGCTGTTCAACGGTTGCCAGAGAATGGCTTTTCAGGAAAGCCACTATCTGGTCCAGACGATGTTGTCCTTTCATTTACGCGCTTAAGCCAGTTGCATTGCCAGTTTAATCGAGGTGGACATGCTCTCAGGTTTGGCTTTGCCCGTCCAGGCAATATCAAAGGCTGTACCGTGGTCTGCGGACGTGCGGATAAATGGCAACCCGGCGGTAATGTTAACGCCGTCGTAAAAGCCCAAAAGCTTAAGCGGAATGTGTCCCTGGTCGTGATACATCGCCACCACCATATCGTACTGGCCTTCGTGCGCCTGCAAAAACACAGTGTCCGGAGGGCAGGGACCGAATACATTCAGTCCGCGCTCACGGCAGGCTTCAATCGCCGGTGCGACAATGCGGATTTCCTCATCACCAAACAGGCCGTTTTCACCGGCATGCGGGTTCACACCCGCCACAGCAATACGCGGTGCGGCAAAACCCACTCGCTTAAGAAAGCTGTCGGCAAGGGTAATCACCGTTTCAATACGCGGCTGATTGAGCGTATCCAGGAATTTGCGCAGCGCCACATGAGTGGATACGTGGATAACCTTGAGTTTGTCGGTATAAAGCACCATCGCATAATCACGGCTGTGGGTCAGCGTAGCCAGCAGCTCGGTATGGCCTGGATAAAGGTGCCCGGCCAGGTGCAGCGCCTCTTTGTTAAGTGGCGCAGTTGCAATGGCCTGCACCTCATTTGCCATAGCAAGTTCGGTGGCCCGCTTCACACACCGGTAAGCCAGATCGCCCGCCTGTGCCTGTACTTTCCCCGGCGTCAGCGCATCAGGTTGTGCGAGCGGTTCGTCAATTACGTGCAGCCGCCCAGGTGCAAAGCAGGCATCTGCAACACGGTCTATGGCAATTAGCTTAACGGGCGGTGTTACTCCCTGTTCCTGCAAGCGTTGCAGTGTACGCAGACAACCTACCACCACGACCGGCGCGCCGGCCAGTTCCTGCTCGTTAAGCGCTTTAATGATAATTTCCGGGCCAATCCCCGCAGGATCGCCCATTGTGACGGCAACAGTCTTAATGCCCACTGTACATCTCCTCAATAAAGTAAAGCGCGTCGCAAAGCGTGCTATCGGTTCCGAACCCACCGGCTTTGGTAATGACCGGCAGGTCGTCAATTTCACTGTTCACAAAAGTGCCGCAAGGGATGCAGGGCGCAACCTCACTTTGAATACGGTAGCCTTCGGCGCCAAGCGCACTGGCTACCGCAATGGCAATATCGCCACCGGTCAAAAACAGCCCACCAGTGCGGGCGCGATCCAGAATGGCAAGCGTAATGTCGCCAATACGGCGACTGAGCATTTCACCCAGCGCCTGTCGAGTCAGGCTGTAACGTGCGGCAAGCGCATCCACTTGCTCGCGCTCGTCAGCATGACTGCTGGTACGCAGTACGCAGTGACGCTGGCGCTCAAGTACGTCGCAGGCCTGCTGCACCATACGTTCTACTGCCTCCTCACCCACTGGTGAGAGCAGCGCTTCAACACAGATATCCACCACCTCGGCGCGATCTTGTATTTGCGCCTGCTCAACCTGACGGCGCGTCATTTCACTCATCGAACCGGCAACTACAAGCACCGGTAGCGCCTGACGAGGGCTCATATAGCTGTCGACCGGGAGCGCATTCGCAAGACCAGCTGCGCCCACCAGTAGCGGACGCTTATCCAACGCACAGGCCGCCTGGGCAATCAGCGTCAGGTCGTTATCGCTTTCAGCATCCAGCACGACAATGCCATCACCTTTTGTCGCCAGTGCCTCAAGGCAGGCGTGCAACTCACCGCCGCGTACCTGATCAAGCGTGAGCTCATATACCGGCAGCGCGGTTTGCAGGCCGATAATAGTGCTGATACGTGAGGAGATAATTGGCGTACGCGGGTCGCTGGCAAACTCAGTTTCCAGGAGCGGGCGCTGGTGTACCAGACACTCGCCATTACGCGTGGTTCTGCCAGCTGCCGGAATGGCGCCCGCAACCAGCGCAAGCGTTGCCCCACTCACCGCCAGTGCGGCGGCGATTTCTGCCCCCGGATTACCGCGAAAGGTAGAGTCGATTTTCTTGTACACCAGCACCTCACCCTGCAGCGACTCACAATAGGATGTGAGCGCCTGTGCGACCGCCGTTGCGGCCTGCTCCGCGCTCATCGAGCGGCTTTCGGTGTTAATGACCAGTACATCGGCGCGCCGCGACGGTTTTTGCTGTGCTGTCAACATTACTTCGGTTCTGGCACCGCGTTTGGCGAGCTGTACACCGGTATCATTCGCGCCGGTAAAATCGTCAGCAACGACAATCATTTTCATGACGCTTTCTCCGCATTGGCTTTACGCGCCTGCCCTTTGGCAACCCAGGAGGTCAAAAACGGGGTCAGAATTGCCGTTGTGATAACCGAAGCGGCAATCAAAGGCGCTGCTGCCGATGCAACTGCCGCCAGTGACGGATCGGCCGTCGCAATCGCCATAGGCGTTGCTACCGCATTCCCGGCAGTGCTGGATGCCGCAGCCCCCGCAATGCCGCTGCCGCCCACCAGTCTGTCGGCACGAATATTAAAGAAGCCGCCAACAAACGTGGTCAGTACGCCGAGCAGGATGCCCGCAAGCCCGCCCTGCAACAGCATTTCAAGATTGATGCCTGCCCCTAAGGCGAAGGCAAAGAAAGGAATAAGCAGCGGCCCACCTTTGGTCAGAAAATCTCGCATCTCGGCATCAAGATTCCCCAGAATCATCCCCACTACCAGCGGGATCAGAACAGCCACCAGCGCCATGAGCGGGATATTTGCCATACCCGCCGCACCTAGCGCAATCATGGTAAAGAATGGGCCATCGTTCAGAGACAGTATTGAAATGGCGCCCACATCACGCTCATTACCAAACTCCCCCACCAGCGCCGCGTAAAGACCACCGTTGGAGTTACTCATAGCTGCAATGATAGCGACGCCGCTGAGGCCGAGAATACCGTCACTGCCAAACATACGCTCCACAGCAAGACCCAGGACGATGGCTACAACAAGTTTCGTTGCCGTGATTGTCCCGCCCTGTAACAGCGCCTGCGGGGCGGCCTTGACGCTAATACCCGCCCCCATACACAACAAGAATGCCCCAATCAATGCTGGCGCACCATTTTTGAATAAAGCGGTGGTGAAACCGCCCACTTCCAGTGCCTGTGGCGCAAAGGTGTTAATAAGCGCGCCAATCACCAGAGGGACAACCATCATCCCACCAGGGATTTTCTCGATTGCTGCTTTAATTTTCATTTCG
>JALAGK010000164.1 GCA_022712475.1 Enterobacteriaceae bacterium | reverse complement strand
GTAATTAAGTAACATTTAATGGGAGCGCATTATCATGCAGCAGTTAGCCAGTTATCTTTGTGGCGCGTGGCAAAATGGTCACGGCGCTGAGCGGACCATCTATCACGCCGTGAGCGGCGAGGCGTTATACCGCGTCACCAGCGAAGGGCTGGATATGGCCGCAGCACGCCGTTTCGCTATTGATAAAGGCGGCAAGGTGCTGCGCGCTATGACGTTTATTCAGCGCGCCGCCATGCTCAAAGCTGTGGCAAAACACCTGCTGGCAGAAAAGGAACATTTTTATGCCATTTCTACTGAGACCGGTGCTACCCGTGCCGATAGCTGGGTGGATATTGAAGGCGGTATTGGCACCTTGTTCGCCTATGCCGGAATGGGCAGCCGTGAGTTACCAGACGACACGCTATGGCCGGAAGATGACCTGATTGCGCTTTCAAAACAGGGTGGCTTTGCCGCGCGCCACGTGCTGACCTCGCGCGACGGCGTCGCGGTACACATCAACGCCTTTAACTTCCCCTGCTGGGGCATGCTGGAAAAACTGGCGCCGACCTGGCTTGCGGGCATGCCAGCTATCATTAAGCCTGGCACTGCCAGCGCCCAGCTTACTCAGGCGATGGTGAAGTCCATTATTGAAAGTGGCCTGGTGCCGGACGGTGCATTAAGCGTGATTTGCGGTAGTGCCGGTGACCTGCTGAGCCACCTTGAAGAGCAGGATGTGGTGACCTTCACCGGTTCAGCCCAGACCGGGCAGACCCTGCGCTGTCACCCTAACCTTGTGGCACGTTCAGTGCCATTTACGATGGAAGCCGACTCGCTCAACTGCTGCGTGCTGGGTAGTGACATCACGCCTGAACAGCCAGAGTTTGCGCTGTTTATACGTGAAGTGGTGCGTGAGATGACCGCCAAAGCAGGCCAGAAGTGTACGGCCATTCGCCGCATTATTGTGCCGCAGTCTCAGCTCGATACCGTGCGCCAGGCGCTGGTGGAAAAACTGGATGCAGTGAAATTTGGCGACCCGGCACAGGAAGGTGTAAAAATGGGCGCGCTGGTGAGCACCGCGCAGCGCGCCGACGTGCAGGAAAAAGTGGCGGCGCTGCTGGCTGCGGGTTGCCAGCGCGTACCCTCAGGCAGCGTTGACACCAGCGCGCGCGGCGCGTTTTTCCCGCCCACGCTGCTGCTGTGCACCCAGCCGGATGAAATTACGCTGGTGCATCAGCTTGAAGCATTTGGCCCAGTGGCAACGCTCATGCCGTATCGCGATGACGAACACGCGCTGACACTCGCGCGTGCGGGCTGTGGCAGCCTGGCCGGTACATTTGTGACAGCAGACGGCACACGGGCCAGACGCTTTATCCTCGGTGCCGCCCGCGCGCATGGCCGTATTCAGATACTCAATGAAGCATCCTCAAAAGAGTCCACCGGCCACGGTTCACCGCTGCCGATGCTGGTGCACGGCGGCCCTGGACGTGCGGGCGGCGGCGAGGAACTGGGCGGACTGCGCGCGGTAAAACATTACCTGCAACGCACCGCAATTCAGGGCAGCCCAACCATGCTGGCCGCTATTGCTGGCGAGTGGGTACGCGGCGCCAGTGTGCGTGAAGAGCCGGTGCATCCGTTTCGTAAGCACTTCGAAGAGCTACTACCCGGCGACAGCCTGCTCACCGCACGGCGCACTGTCACCGAGGCCGATATTGTCAACTTTGCCTGCCTGAGCGGCGATCATTTTTACGCCCACATGGACAAAATCGGTGCTGCCGAGTCGTTCTTTGGTGAGCGCGTGGCGCACGGCTATTTTGTGGTTTCCGCGGCCGCTGGCTTGTTTGTTGACCCCGGTGTAGGTCCGGTGATTGCCAACTACGGTCTCGAAAATCTGCGCTTTATCGAGCCGGTAAAAATTGGCGACACCATACAGGCGCGTCTCACCTGCCAACGCAAAACCGCCAAAGTACAAAAAACGCCAGAAGATCGTCCGGTGGGCGTGGTGGAATGGGCCGTTGAGGTCACCAACCAACACCAGCAGCCGGTAGCGCTGTGGTCCATTCTGACGCTGGTGGCACGCCGCAACGGCGATTTCAGCTAACTTCCCTTCCGGCGGGCGCGACAACGCTCGCCTTTTTCCCATCCTGGCAGAAACTGCAAATAACCTGGCAGCGTGGTGCAAGGTAGCCTCACGGCATGTTGTTTATGGTGTCTCTGGCAGGTTTTTTTGCTTTGCACAATACACAACAAAAAGCAGAGGTTCAGATATGGGAAAGCAACCCACATTGCGCAAAACCGTTCTGGCTTGCGCCGTTGCACTACTCACAGCCACCGCACCGACCGCACATGCACACGGCGGTGAAGCACACATGGTAGAGCTTGAAAAAACGCTACGGGATTTTGGTGCCGAGGTTCAGTGGGATGATTATGCACAGATGTATACCCTGGTAAAAGACGGTGCCTACGTGAAGGTCAAACCCCATGCCGACACGGCCATCGTTAACGGTAAACCGCTTAAATTACAGGTGCCGGTAACAATGAAAAATAACAAGGCTTACGTCGAGGAAGGGTTTATTAACGCGGTGTTTCAGTCGGGGCTTGACCAGACATTCCAGGTTGAAAAAGTCCCGCACCCGCTCAACGGGCTGACAAAAGATGAAATTAACCGCGCGGTCGAAAGTGTAAAAGCGGCTGAGGGATTTAAACCCGGTATGCGCTTTACCGAAGTGAGCCTACGTGAGCCGCCAAAAGACCAGGTCTGGGCATTTGCACTCAACGGCACAGCCTTGACCGCGCCGCGCCAGGCCAGTGTTGTCATGCTGGACGGTTCACACGTTATAGAAAGTGTGGTGGATTTAAAAAGCGGCAACGTGACGTCCTGGCAGCCAATAAAAGACGCCCACGGCATGGTGCTGGTGGATGATTTTGCCACCGTGCAGCAGGTGATTAACGCCAGCGCTGAGTTTGCCGCAGCAGTGAAAAAGCGCGGCATCAGCGACCCCGCGAAAGTGGTCACCACACCGCTGACCGTTGGCTATTTCGACGGTAAAGATGGACTGACCCAGGACAAGCGTCTGCTGAAGGTTATCAGCTATCTGGATGTGGGCGATGGCAACTACTGGGCACATCCCATTGAAAACCTGGTGGCCGTGGTCGATGTCGCGCAGAAAAAAATCATCAAAATAGAAGAAGGACCTGTTATTCCGGTACCGTTGACACCGCGACCTTATGATGGACGGGATCGTGATGCCCCCGTCGTGAAGCCGCTGAATATTATTGAACCCGAAGGCAAAAACTACACCATTACCGGCGACACCATCACCTGGCAGAACTGGCGCTTCCACTTGCGTCTTGACTCACGCGTAGGACCGATTCTCTCAACCGTAACCTTCAACGACGGCGGCACGCCGCGCAAGGTCATGTATGAAGGCTCACTTGGCGGCATGATTGTGCCCTACGGTGACCCGGACATTGGCTGGTATTTCAAAGCCTATCTCGATTCCGGCGATTACGGTATGGGAACCCTCACCTCACCGCTGGCACGCGGCAAAGATGCGCCAGACAATGCGGTGATGCTTGATGAAATCCTCGCCGATTACACCGGCAAGCCCAATACCATTCCACGCGCCATTGCGGTATTTGAGCGCTACGCAGGGCCGGAATACAAGCACCAGGAATACGGCAAGCCGAATGTAAGCAGTGAGCGGCGCGAGTTGGTGGTGCGCTGGATAAGCACCGTCGGCAACTACGATTATATTTTTGACTGGATTTTCCACCAAAACGGCACCATCGGCATTGACGTGGGCGCAACTGGCATTGAAGCAGTGAAAGGCGTGAAAGCAAAAACCATGCATGACCCCAGCGCGCAGGCAGATACGCGTTACGGCACGCTTATCGACCATAATATTGTTGGCACCACCCACCAGCATATTTACAACTTCCGCCTCGATCTGGACGTGGATGGCGAACAAAATAGCCTCACCGGCATGGACCCGGTAGTTAAACCCAACGAGCGCGGCGGCCCACGCACCAGCACCATGCAGCTTGTGGACAAAACCTTTGCCACCGAACAGGACGCCACACAAAAGTTTGACCCCGGCACGATTCGCCTGCTGAGTAACCCTAACAAGGAAAACCGCATGGGCAACCCGGTGTCTTACCAGCTTATTCCTTATGCGGGCGGTACGCATCCGGTTGCCAAAGGCGCGAACTTTGCACCTGACGAATGGATTTACCATCGTCTGAGTTTTATGGATAAGCAGATTTGGGTTACACGCTATGACCCAAACGAGCGCTATCCAGAGGGTAAATATCCAAACCGCTCAACACGCGATACCGGACTGGGCGAATACACGAAGGACAACGGTGATATTGATAACACCGATCTGGTAGTGTGGTTAACCACAGGTACTACCCACGTGGCGCGTGCTGAAGAGTGGCCGATGATGCCGACAGAGTGGGTACACGCGCTGCTCAAACCGTGGAATTACTTTAATGAGACGCCGACGTTAGGTGAGTTGAAAAAATAACAGGGTAATAGCAATCAATTACGTTAATGAAACGGGCTGCACAGCCCGTTTTTTATGATATGCAATACCATTATTTTACCGGGATTCGCGCTATGATATTGCACTAAAACGGATTTCATCCCTGTGACCGGATATCACTATCATGCCTAAAAATTTATGCACTACCCTGTTTCTGCTAACCCTCGCTCTGTTCACTCGCTCTGCTCATGCCGGATGCGGTGAAGACAACAATGCCCAGTGCTTTTACTACAAGGCTGGAAATTTAACGAGTCAAAGCGCCTGCCAGGTCACGACCTGTGCCAATGTCACCTCGTTTTTAAGTAACTGGGAATGGGAGAACGGCAACAGCATTTCCATCACCATCGATCCACAGGCACAAAGAACACTGTTAAATGATAAACCTGCCTATTCCTTTCCGCTTGAAACTAAAAATGACCTGAGGTGTTACGGCATTATTAACAGCGACGAGCTTATTTGCACCAACTCCAGTGCATTTTGATAGCGAACCCTGTTTACGTTCACAGCTGACTCTCTATCAGATTCGAACAAAAATTAAGGCCCGGCATACCACCCGGGCCTTTTTATCCAGACAGGTTTCAGGACTGCGTCAATACCGCACGCAAACCGACTTTTCTTCGCAATACGCGTCCAGCCAGTCGGGGCCAAAATCCCGGCCAGTACCTGACTGCTTCATGCCGCCAAACGGCAGGTTGGGATCAATTAAGGTGTGGGTATTGACCCATACCGTGCCCGCCTCGAGCCGTGCGCTGTAGTCCAGCGCCTTGCCCACGTTTTGCGTCCAGACGCTGGCGGTAAGTCCGTATTCGGTGTCGTTGGCAAGACGCAGTGCCTCTTCGGCGTCAGCTACGCGTACCAGGTTTACCACCGGACCAAACACCTCTTCACGCACCAGACGCAGCGCCGGATCCGGGTTGACCACAAGCGTTGGCGCAATGTAATAACCGCCATTATTCGGACCGGCATCACCACTCAGAAGTTCAGCATTCTGCGCACGCGCCTCTTCAAGAAACGCGCTGACTTTTTTCTGCTGCATGGCCGAGACCAGCGGATTAATGTGCATGGCGCTGTCCATGCCTGCCCCCACCTTCAGGCCCTTCACCGCCTGCTCAAACGCGCTCGTCAGGCTCTCAAACAGCGGCGCTTCAATGTAAATACGTGAACTGGCCGCACATACCTGCCCCTGATTAAGGAAGCTGCCAGTCATGAGCCCTTCCACCACCTGCGCCGGATCGGCATCTTTAAGCACAATCGCCGGGTTCTTGCCGCCAAGCTCCAGCGTAACCCGCGTCAGCCGGTCAGCGGCACTGCGGGCAATGGCCTTGCCGGTGGCGGTTGAGCCGGTAAAACTCACCTTCGCCACCTGCGGATGATTCACCAGCGCGGCACCGCACACGGCGCCGCGGCCAGTCACCACATTAAATACGCCGTCCGGCACACCCGCCTCAGTTGCCAGTTCCGCCACCCGCAGTAGCGTTAACGGCGTGGTTTCTGATGGTTTTACTACGATGGAACAACCAGCAGCCAGTGCAGGCATCACCTTCCAGATACCAATCAACAGCGGGAAGTTCCACGGCACAATCCCGGCCACCACGCCCACCGGCTCTTTGCGCGTCCAGGCCTGATAACGCGCCCCTTCGGGCAGCGGAATCGACAGCCCCAGCGTCCGGCCGCTGATTTTGGTCGTCAGCCCCGCGGTATAACGCATCCAGTTCAGCGTGCAGCCCAGCTCAAAAGCTCGGGAAATATTGATTGATTTGCCTTGTTCTAAGGTTTCGAGCTGCGCTAATTCCTCTGCGTTCTGCTCAACCAAATCGGCAAAGCGCAGCAGGATGCGCTCACGTATTGCGGGCAACATGTCGGCCCAGACACGCGCGCTAAATGCCCGCCAGGCCGAGGAAACGGCGCGATCAACATCGCCGGGGCTGGCATCGGCGCTGGACGATATTGCCTTACCATCTGCCGGGTTAAAAACCGTCAGACGGGCTGCGGCGTCTGAGGCCTGCCAGCGCCCGTCAATATACAGACCATGAGCGCGCGCAAGGAAGCTTTTCACGCTCTCAAGCAGGGTGACTTGTGTAGCAGACATAGTCTCTCCTTATCGGGGTACAGAAATCACTTCAGTCTAGAACCTGGCGCACAAAATCGGTTTAAGGCGCGTGCCAACTGTTTTGTCGGTTGTGACAAAGCGCGCAATTGTCACAACCGCTTCTCGCTGCCGCACAACATCTATCTATAGTTATTTTTTATATTACGCTCCGGACACTTACCAGG
>JALAGK010000163.1 GCA_022712475.1 Enterobacteriaceae bacterium | reverse complement strand
CGCCAGCGTGAAATAGCCCAACGCCACAACATTCGACTGACCAACCACAGCCTGTATCTCTACGGCCATTGTGCTGAAGGCGAGTGCCGTGAAGATGAACACGCGCATGATACCCGCACCAAATAATCGCCTTCTGGCATAATAAAAAAACCGGAGAATCGCTGCTCCGGTTTTTTTACCTCTGCTGTTTAGAAAAACGGGAATCTGGGCTGTAACGCAACGATCTAACTCCCTCACAAGTTATGTTTGAACTCTCTCACAATTTTATATTGTTCTGACGTTCCACCAACGCGTAACGAAAGGCTGTGTTGTCATTATTAAGGCACACAGTGCGTACATGCCGGTTACATATGATCCAGATTTCATCACGGTCATAGGACAAAATATAATAGGCATCCGCAGACTCTGAAGGGTTGTAGCACCCCAGCACACGATAGGCATTCTCCGTACAGAAACCACTGCGTAGCGGTAAAGGTCGTGGCCCCTCTTCCAGTTGCTCAATCCTGATATACAGCCCTTGCTCAAGCCAAAGCATGCGCGCTCCTTGTGTTCTGCAATGAAGACATCTGCAGCGCCCTTACGGGCACTACAAAACAGGCATGAAAAATACCCAATAGAATTAAAGCGTAGTGGCTATTTGGCTGAGCATTGTCCGAAAACGTGAAAAGTAAAAAGGCCCGGCGCATTCGCCGGGCCTTTACTCATCGAAAAGATGAATAAGGGATAGGATTACTTAACCAAGGTTTCGCGCCCGAAGCGTTTGCCGTCCGGCGTTACGCTGCGTACCAGAACCGTGCCGCTTACCTGCGGACGCGCCTGGTCATCGTAGCGTTGCCAGGTTTTGCCCTCGTCTGTGGAGTACTGAATTGCCACACCCGGAAGAGCCGTATTTGCGGCAAGCTTACCGTTGGTAATACGTGCGCCAGGTACCGGCAGACGCCAGGCGATGTTAGTATCTACTTTCGCCAGTTCGCGCTGACCGAGCAAGTTAGCAAAACGTTCCCAGTCTTTCTCCAGGGCCTTTTTATCTACGAAGTTGGTCTCACCACCTTTGAATTCACGACCTGCCACATAATCCAACTCCCAGCCTGCACGGTGCCATGCACGCTCAGCAACTGAGAACAGGCGTGGGAACAGGCGGTATTCCAGCTGGTCATCGGTACGAACTATTTCACTCCACACCTGAGCAGACATACCATAAGCGCCCGGCCAGGCCTTCTCGGAACCAGAGGTGAAAGCGTTGCCGTCGCGGTCTACAGATGTTTCTGCGTTCTGCGGCATATTATTTGGTGCGAAGGCAAAGATCTTACGCTCATCGCTAAAACGGGTGCCCCAGTAATAGCCCGGCTCTTTCGGATCCACTTCCTGCGGGAAGTCCAGATACAGGTAGTCCGGGTTTGAAATCGTAACTTCAAAGCCTTTATTTGCCCAGTCGTTCACCGAGTCGCCACCGCCCCAGTAGATGGTATCCCAGAAGTTAACGCCCATACGCTTGGTCGCAAACTCAGAGGCGTCTTTAGCATCTTTAACACCATCCTGCCAGGCCATCATCTTCTCGATGCCGTGATTGTTAACAAGTTTACTGACCTGAATAGCAAAGTAGCTCGGCAGGTGCTCCAGATCCTCCACCTTGCCTTCTTTAAGCATTGCCTGACAAACCTGAGATTTCGCCCATGGTTTGTCCTGCGTGCTCATGTCGATAAGGCCCTTGCCTTCAGCACCAGACTTCTTATCAGCGTAGCCTGCGCCTAGGTAGATGTTTTTCGCCTCGTCACCACCAAAGTGCCAGGTTTCCAACGGCTGACCGGCTTCTTTATGCATCGCCTGCATTTCGCCAATAACTTTATTGACGAAGTTCAGCGAGGAGTCCATGCACGGGTTCAGGTAGCCAGTATGGTCGTAATACTGCACACCAGTGGTATTAGACGTATCGGTAGGATCAAGCAGGCGGAACTCGTTAGCCTCTTTCTCTTTGCCTTCTTTCATCAGACGATCATAGCGCGCTTCCATAGAGATAACGGCTGCACGTGCGTGTGCTGGTACATCGATTTCCGGGATGACCTGTACATGGCGCGCCGCCGCATACTTAACGATGTCGATATAGTCAGCGCGGGTAAACCAGCCGCTGCCGTTGTTGTCGCTGTCCGGGCCAGAGCCCAGCTGCGGCAGCAGACAGGTTTTTTCACTGAGATCATGGCAGCGTTTGCCGCCAACTTCTGTCAGCTCCGGTAGGCCCGGAATTTCAATACGCCAGCCTTCATCGTCGGTGAGGTGGAAATGGAATTTATTCATCTTCAGCGCCGACATCTGATCGATGGCGCGCAGAATAGCGGCTTTGCTGTGGAAGTTACGGCCTACGTCGATAAACATACCGCGGTAGGCAAAACGCGGAGCATCCTTCGCATCCAGCGTGGCAATCTTCTTGTCGCCGTCCATCGGAATCAGAGACATGATGGACTGTAGGCCGTAGAACACACCCGTTGCGTCATAGCCGGTAATGACCGCTTCTTTCTCACCGATCTTCAGCGTATAAGCACCTGACACCGCTTCATCGCCGCTAAAGCCGTCTTTTTTCACTTCTGTTCGCACCGGGTAACCGGTTGTGGTTTTCACACCCAGGCGTGCAAAGCGCGCTTCAACCGCTTTTGCACTCGCCTTATCAAGCGTTGCCAGGTCCAGCTTCACGCCTTTGCTCAGATCAACGTCCTGACCGTGAACGGTTACCTGCATCGGTGTAGGCATAATCTGGCCGCGCAGTTCACTCGCATTGAGCAGCTTCACATCGCTGTTTTTCTCAAAACGCGTTTCTGCCGTCATCAGAATGTTGTTGTCTTCTTTGGTGCGCTTCCACTGCTCGCCAATCGGCGTGACGAAGCTGTCGAGATCTTCCGTGTCGGTGCTGGCAATCACTTTCGGTTTTGCATCGCCAGACGTGACATACCAACGCGGGATAACGTCGGTCATAAAGATCTGCCAGTATTCGTTAATGATAGGAATTTCAACTGTGCCACCTGCCGGGAAGCCGGTGAATTTGTCGGTTGGCTCCAGCTTGTGCAGGTCACCTACAACGTGGGTGACTTTAAACTGATCGCTGTCGATTTTTAAAACCTGGCGAATGCTTGGGAACCAGATAGTCCAGTCCTTACTGGTGATAGCATCACCGTTATTGGTCAGTTTAATCGTGGCTTTGTTACAAGAAGCCCAGTCAGCGCCGAGCGCCGCGCAGTCGACGCCATTAAGCGCCGCCTGGTTATCATTAACGGTATAATTTAGTTTCAGCTTACTGATACCGTCTACCGTTTCCTGTCCGGCAAAGGCCGCACCGCTACACAGAAGCGCCGAAATGACGCCGCCTAATACGCTCGCTTTAAACATTTTCATCTGCTGTGTCCTTCCGGTTTAAGGGTTGCTGGCGTGGCTTTCCTGCCAGAT
>JALAGK010000162.1 GCA_022712475.1 Enterobacteriaceae bacterium | reverse complement strand
GTCCGTAGCTCAGTTGGTTAGAGCACCACCTTGACATGGTGGGGGTCGGTGGTTCGAGTCCACTCGGACGCACCATTTCTTTGGGTTATCTATTTCACATCCCCTGATTAAACGCGTCATTGCCAGCCAGCAGAAATACAATCCTCACTTATACATCCGTTTCTCAGATTTTGTCTGACAGCGCGTCACTGTCTATCAGCGAGACAATGCGATTTTACACGCAGTGCCTGCGCTGTAAGATGACCGCTAATCACATCAGTGGCCAGCTATGCTCTCGGGACGACCAACAAATGCTCCGCCTGCGGATTATCCCGCCACAACGCCTGCGCCCAGTAGCGGGTAAACACATCATCACTCGCTTCACTGTCTGACAGTTGCTGACGTCCTATACCTTGCTGACGTAGCGTCACTGACGTTAGCTTATGCGGTACAGCCGGGGTGCCCACAGTCCGCCCGGTCTCTGTGTAATAGCTGGCCCCGCTCGGTTTACCTGGGACGGGACTCTGCGGGTAAACGCAATGGTTCTTCCATAAGCGCGTAGCGATTTAGTAACTGGGCGAAACGGTCATCAATCTGCTTACGTAGCGCCGCGGTATTCGCACCGACCGCCTGCTGTTGTTCGAGCTGGCGCAACAATTCCTCCAGCGGCGGTGTCTTGTCCAGCGCCTGTCGGATGTCAAAAATAGCGGTTTTAAGCTCTGATCCTGTCAGCCAACGCCCGCGTCGCTCATCCAGCGCATTGAGCCGCTGCGTCAGCGCTTCAAGCCTCTGTTGCGCAAGATGCCAGTCCCCCAGTGACGCGCTAGGTATAGCCAGTGCCTCCCGCCGCTGCTGCTCGCGTTCACGGATTTGCGTAACAGCCTCGGCCTCTGGCCATAACGTTTGCGCGGCAAGAATAAGTTCTCTACCCTGCTGTTCCTTCCACAGCGGCGGCAACATTGCCATCGCTGACAGCTTTTCATCCAGCGCCTTCAGCCACGGCTCACGCGCCTGTTCCAGGCCATCCACCGTCAATGATGTTTTAAGTCTGACCGCTTCAGCTGCGCCATCTACTGCTACTACCGGGGCAACCCGCTCCAGCAAAGCTTGAGCAGGAACAGGACGTGTCAGCCACCAGGTAATGAATGCCGCAACTGCACTTATGAGCAACGCACAAAAAAAACCGGCCAAAAAGCTGGGCTTACGCCGGACCGTGGTCGCAGAAGGTTTTTCAGGCGGTGCTGAGAGTGCGCTGGCAGGTTGAGCACGTTGTACTGCAGAGGGGGGAGAGGTATCACTCGCTTTTATTACTGGCGTCTTCGGCTCGCGTGAGCGCTTTTCAGAAATGCGAGACTCAGGCAGCGGCGGCAACGCTGCCTCCTGGCTTACTGACGTGTAGGGTGCCGCCGAGGCGGGAACACCTGCCGACGTCTCATCGACTTGCTCCAGCATCGTCGCAGCCTGCTGCAACCAAAGTTGTACAGGTTCAAGACGACTAAGTTGTTTTAGCTCCAGTAGTTGCAGGGTACTACATAACTGTGCCACCTCTTTCTCAACCTGGTAGATAACCGGCAAATCGGCATAGCTTAACGACAATGCACGTAAGCGCTGCAGCACACTGCCGGAAAGCCAGCTTAACAGTTCAACTCGCGTATGGGTTTGCTGCGGCCACATTTGGGCCCAATGGCGTGAGACTAACGTTCGGACAATACCCAGCCCCTCATTAAGCCCCATCAGTCCCGCCTGGTGGCTACGAGCCACGGTGTAAAACACCGCTGTGCGTAAATCAACGCCACTCTTGCTGAACAATGCCTGGCAGCTCTGCTCCACGCGCAGCCAGTTCACATCAGGCCGTGCCGGGTGGCTCAGTTTCGCCATTTCCTCGCGAATCGTCTCGGTTTCAGTGTAACCACGCGGATCGCCGCCCACCGTCATCACAATATCGTCCATCACACTCCTCCGGCATCCATGAAACCCTGCTGCCTGAGATGGCGTATCAGTAAACGCCCTTCCGGCATAAATTCAGTGCCATAACGCACCAGCCCGTACTGATGCAACTCGGCATCGATGGCATAACGCAGATGACCAGGTTCCGTCTGCGGCAACAGCACCACGTCAATACGCTTAAGACGCGGCTCATATTTCAACAGCACTTGCGACAGAATGCTCATGAGCTGATGTGCAGTCCCGGGCATACCCTGAATTATCTTGCTCATATCTGGCAGTCCGTAATCAGGCAGATGCTTCAGACTGCCGGCACGGGTGTTGAGAATACGCTGCATATTGTCCAGCACAGAAAGAATAAGCTGATTGGGTTCATTCACTTCATTAAGCGACAGACCACCGGAAAAGCCGCCGGTCAGCATTTCGTAAAGCGAAGGTTGCGGCACGAGAGTTCTCCCCAAAACGCGCGATGTAATTAATAAAGCACGGCTGCACGCACCGGATCGAGTGCTGTTAGCTGTGCCAGTAACGCTTCCATCTGCCGGGCGAGTGCAGCCTTGTCGACATCGTTTCGCTGCGAACGTATGCGCAGTAAACGTAATCGCCGCGCACGTACTTCAAACAACCTGTCCGGCTCCCAGTCAGCCAGACACAGATTACCCGCGCAGCTGTCCAGCTCGCTTAGAAGATGAAGTGCCATTTCATTCTTGCCGAACTGCTCGCATAAGCGCGCCATCAGCAGGCGCAGCAACCACTGATTGCGTGCTCCTGCCGTTCCAGGACGCGTCTGTAGCCAGGACAGCGCTTTTTCAATACCGTCGCTATCAGCCTGCGCTAGCGCCTCCGCCTCCAGAGACAGCACGTCATCTGAAGTATTCACCACGGTGCTGGGCGTAATCTCATCCAGCAACCCGGTTTCATCGTCCAGCACATGGCGTAGCAGCCACTCACGCGTCACTTCATCAGCAAACGGCGTTCCGTCCTCCCACGCCAGCTTTTCCAGTCCCGGTAGCCTGGTCAGCAACACTTTTACGTCCTGGCGAATAATATCTGCCCAACCATCGACCGGAGGAGCAGATTTACTAAGAGCCTGAAACAGATACCATTGCAGGTCGAGCCAGAAATGATTCACACCTTCAGCAAAAATACGGTCAACCTGCTCAAGCAGCTCTCCCCAGCTTTGCTGGCGCCATAACCGCTTGAGGAGCGCACGGTTATCACTGCGCGGCGCCGCAAGACGCGTGCATCCTGCGCTATCCTGTGGCGGGAATTGATG
>JALAGK010000019.1 GCA_022712475.1 Enterobacteriaceae bacterium | reverse complement strand
CTTAGTGGTCGTGTAGAAGTGACCAGTACCGGCAGAAGAAACCAGCTTGATCTTCTCGCGAATACCTTTAGCCATGATTCAGTTCCTCTTAGTACTTCTCGCCGCGGGCACGGATTTCCGCCAGAACGGTATCGATGCCTTTTTTATCAATAACACGCATACCTTTAGCAGATACACGCAGGGTGACGAAACGCTTCTCGCTCTCTACCCAAAAACGGTGAGAGTGCAGGTTCGGCAGGAAACGGCGTTTAGTCGCGTTCAGTGCGTGGGAACGGTTGTTACCGGTCACCGGACGCTTGCCAGTAACTTGGCAGACTCGTGACATGTCTATTCTCCAAAAATCAAATTAGCTCGAGCTTCGTATAGGGTATTGGCAGCCTCGTCAGGCCTGCTGGCCTGGTCCTGCGGTTCAAATTGAACTCGTGATGCCAGGCCCACGCCAAACCCGAGATTCTCAAAGGTGGCGTAGTATACGCTGTGTAAGGGATGCGCTCAAGTCCCGCACAGATAAAGATCCCAACGATCGCGCGATCTGCTCTAAATCCACCCATGTTCGGCAAAAGAAAACGTCTCACCGTGACCAATAACCAGGTGATCAAGTACCCGTATGTCCATCAACTGGCAGCATTTTATAATACGTTCGGTCAAAAAGCGGTCTGCTTTGCTGGGCTGCGCACGGCCTGAAGGGTGATTATGCGCCACTATCAGTGCTGCGGCGTTGAGCCGCATGGCCTCACGCACGATTTCTCGGGGATGCACCTCAACATGGGCAAGCGTTCCGGCAAACATCCTGCTGTAGTGAAGGACCCTGTTCT
Source organism: Enterobacteriaceae bacterium (assembly GCA_022712475.1). Classification (GTDB taxonomy): domain Bacteria; phylum Pseudomonadota; class Gammaproteobacteria; order Enterobacterales; family Enterobacteriaceae; genus Tenebrionibacter. The sequence continues at coordinate 1,797 of JALAGK010000019.1, read as the reverse complement.
GGCTATCAAGAAAAATCACTATAAAGATTTCGCGTTCTTCTTCAGCAAGCTGGCTTTGTAAAAACTCCCGCGTCATGTCCGGACTAAGTAGTGCCTGCTTTTCCATTGCACGTGAGTGGTGATAGCGCCGACTCAGCTCAGCAATCGCGTTAAGCTGGGTATATTTCGCAAGACCAATACCGCCGACCTCGCGAAACGCCGATAAATCAGCCGTCAGTAACGCGTGTAACGAGCCAAAATGCTGCAACAACTGGTTCGACAGGGTCATCACATTTACGCCAGGCTTACCCGTACGTAAAAAAATGGCCAACAGCTCATCGTCCGTGAGTGCTTTTGCACCAAAACGCAGCAGTTTCTCCCTCGGCAGGAGCGGCAATGTCTTATCCATCATTATTCATCACCTGTATATTTTTACAGTTATCGTGCCATAATGGATGACGCTGATACGAACAGAAAATCACCGGGCTGCGGTGCGCCTCGCAAATCACACCTCGCGTGCCCGCCGTCGGTCTATGGTAAAATGTTGTATCAACGCCGACTGAATACAGGAACACAACATGATGGGGCTTTCCGGCAAGAAAATTGTGCTGGGCGTAAGCGGCGGCATCGCAGCCTATAAAACGCCTGAACTGGTGCGCCGTCTGCGCGAACGTGGCGCAGACGTACGCGTGGCGATGACCGACGCTGCTAAGGCATTTATTACGCCAATGAGTCTGCAGGCCGTTTCTGGCTATCCCGTCTCTGACAGCCTGCTCGACCCCGCGGCAGAAGCCGCGATGGGTCATATTGAGCTTGGGAAATGGGCTGACCTGGTGATTCTCGCTCCGGCAACCGCCGACCTCATTGCACGCATTGCGGCTGGAATGGCTAACGACCTCGTCACCACAATTTGCCTGGCAACCCCCGCCCCCATTGCGGTTGTTCCTGCGATGAATCAGCAGATGTACCGCGCCAGCGTTACACAACATAATCTCGACGTGCTGGCCTCCAGAGATATTGCCCTGTGGGGTCCAGACAGCGGCAGCCAGGCCTGTGGCGATGTTGGACCCGGCCGTATGCTAGATCCGCTGGCGATTGTAGAACTTGCAGAGCAGCACTTTGCCCCTGCCAACTCTCTGCAACATTTGAACATTATGATTACCGCCGGCCCAACGCGTGAACCACTGGATCCCGTGCGCTACATCACCAACCACAGCTCGGGCAAAATGGGTTATGCCATTGCCGCCGCCGCCGCACGCAGAGGGGCGAACGTCACGCTGGTGTCTGGACCTGTTGCGCTTGCCACCCCCGCAGGAGTCACACGCATTGATGTGACCACGGCACTGGAAATGGAGGCGGCGGTACAGCAGCGTGTGCAGCAGCAGCATATTTTTATTGGCTGTGCGGCCGTTGCAGACTATCGTGCAGCCGCTATCGCAGATGAAAAAATCAAGAAGCAAGGCGATGAATTAACAATAAAAATGGTTAAAAATCCGGATATTGTTGCGGGCGTTGCGGCGCTGAAAAGCCATCGTCCTTACGTTGTAGGGTTTGCTGCCGAAACGAATAATGTGGAAGAATACGCGCAGCAAAAACGCGTGAGAAAGAACCTCGATCTGATTTGTGCAAACGATGTTTCACAGGCAGATCAGGGGTTTAATAGTGACAACAACGCCTTACACCTTTTCTGGCAGGAAGGAGATAAAGCCTTACCGCTTGAACGTAAATCGCTCCTTGGCCAACTTTTACTCGACGAGATTGTTACCCGTTATGATGAAAAAAATCGACGTTAAGATTCTGGACCCGCGCGTTGGTCAG